>CAZGMQ010000025.1:0-44452 GCA_964526745.1 uncultured Verrucomicrobiota bacterium | reverse complement strand
CATAAAAGGCACGTGTGGTGGTGTGAGAGGCGGGGAAACCCGCCTACTCGATTGTCCGGCGGGTGAAATCCACTCTACAGACCAATGGGTTCTGATTGATTTTCGTCGGAAGTCTCGCTAGAAGAGGGGGCATGAAACAGTTTGCAATGATTGTATTGACGATGGCGGTGATGCTTCCGGCGGCCTGGGGGGCATCGATTTCCAGGGACCCCTATATCGGTGCTATCCTGCTGGATTCGAATACCGGCGATGTTCTGATGGAGGAGGGAGCCGATCGGCCGGGGTATCCGGCCAGTATGCTGAAGCTGGTGGATTTGTTCATTGTGCTCGATCGCGTAGAGCAGGGGAGTGTGCAGCTTTCTGATGTCGTGCAAATCACTCAGGAATCTGCCTCCATCGGCGGTTCCCAGGTCTACCTGGATTCCCGCGAGCAGTTCACCGTTGAGGAACTCCTGTACGCGCTGATGATTCAGTCGGCCAATGATGCGGCGATGGCACTGGCTATTCATATCGGCGGAACCCGTGAGGGGTTTGTCCGCATGATGAATGAAAAGGCGAAGGAACTGGGTCTGTCGCCGATCACACAGTTCCACTCTCCCCACGGATTGCCGCCGGGGAAGGGACAGCGTCCCGATATGACCACGTCGCGCGACTTTGCGAAACTCTGCCGCGCTCTGATACTGGCCCATCCGGAAACTTTGAAATACACATCGGAAACCTTCCGGGTATTCCGGGAGGACCCCCTGTTCGAAATGCGCACGCATAACCGTCTGCTGAGCAAAGTGTCCGGCTGCGACGGCCTGAAAACCGGTTATTTCCGGGATGCGGGATTTTCCATCGCGGCTACCGCGCAGCGCGATGGCGCCCGGGTGATTGCGGTGGTGCTGGGGAGCCGCGACCGGAAGGTCCGCGATGCCAAGGCAACGGAACTGCTGTCCCGCGGCCTGCTGGATGCCTCCCGTGTGGCCCCGCCGCCCCCGCCGCCTGTTCCGGATCCGGCGATCCCGGTCGTGACCGAATCGGATGACTCGGCCGCCGCGGAAGAGATGCTGGTTGTCGAGGAAGAACCGGTGAGTGCGGGGCACAGCTGGCTGAAAAACCTGGGCCTGATTGTGCTGGGGGCCTTTATCGCCGCCATCATCGGCATGGTGATTCAGCGCCGCCTGTTTTTGAGCCGATGAAGGCTTCTGATTTTGATTATGAGTTGCCGCTGGAGCTGATTGCCCAGGAGCCGCCCGAGCGCCGCGATGGCGCCCGCATGATGGTGCTGAACCGCGCCACCCGAACGATTGAGCACAAGGCTTTTTCAGATCTCCCCTCCTATCTGCAGGTCAACGATCTGGTCATTGTGAACGACACCCGGGTGATTCCGGCACGCATTTTCGGCCGGAAGGCCAAAGAGGGGACGGGCGGGAAAGTCGAATTTCTGTTGCTGGAGGAAACCGCGCCGGGTTGCTGGGATGCCCTGATGCGATGCCGCCGCCGTCCCAAGGTGGGGGAGCTGGTAATTCTGGATGATGATCTCGCGCTGGTGACCGTGCTGGAAGACGGAGAAAAGGGGCGCGTAAAAATTCGGGTAGAATCCACGCGCCCCTTCCTGGATACTCTCGACCAGATCGGGCAGACGCCGCTTCCTCCCTACATCCATAGAAAAGAAGCGCCCGAGGAGCAACGCGAGGCTGATAAAGTCCGCTATCAGACCGTCTTTGCGCGCGAGCCTGGCGCCGTGGCAGCCCCGACAGCCGGTTTACACTTCACTCCCGAGGTGCTGGCTCGTTTAGCCGACGCGGGCGTTGAACAGGCCGCAGTGACGCTCCATGTCGGTATCGGCACCTTTCGACCTGTGGATGTGGATCTGGTGGAAGACCACAAGATGGATAACGAGCGCTGGGCCATCCCGGAGGAAACCAGCCGGAAAATTGCAGCTGCCAAAGCCGCAGGTGGCCGTGTTCTGGCCGTTGGCACCACCAGTGTGCGCACGCTGGAAAGCGCCGCGGTTCGTCCCGAAGGCTTCGGCCCGGGAGAGGGGCGCACTGAGCTGTTCATTTATCCGCCCTATGACTTCCAGGTGACCCATGCCATGATCACCAACTTCCATCTGCCCAAGTCCACCCTTATCATGATGATTAGCGCCTTTGCCGACCGGGAGTTTATCCTGGAAGCCTATGCCGAAGCCATCCGCGAACGCTATCGCTTCTACAGCTATGGCGATTGCATGCTGATTCTGTAGAGCCTCCTTGATTCCTGCGTTGGCTCCGCGAGAATGACCGGGCTAGCGGAGGGCGAGGAAGAGGGGAATCAGGAGTAGGGCGAGTAAGAGAAGGACGATCCAGATGAGATTCCGGTGAAGGGGACCGCGGCCGGGGAATTCATAGCCGCAGATGGGGCACCGGTTTTCATTGGCGGGAACCTCGACGGCGCAGGCGGGGCATTCGCGGGTGCCAAAGTCGGAATGGGGCTCGATCTTCATACAGAGCGAAGTCTAACGCAAAGGACGCAACAGGCGCAAGGGGGACGAAAATGGCCACAAAGAACACATAGAGCGCAGAGAAAGAAGCGAAGAGAGTTTGACAGGATCAACAGGATGGACTGGATAGATGGGGGACGGGAAGTTCGACATCTCCCGCCCTCTGTATGTCTGGAACGAACTTTTTATGCATCTCTGTGACCTCAGTGAGAGGCCATTCTTAACCTTCGCACTCTTAGCGAGCTTTGCGTGAGATGATGCCTTTCTATCCCGACCAAGATGGGTTGGGGAGTCAGAAGCCGAGGCGTTTGCGGATAGTGCGGACCTGGCCGGCGGGGAGGGGGGCCTGCATGCTGCGGGCAAACAATTCCTGTCCGCTGCGGCTGTAGAGGAGGTTGAGGAGTTCGCGGGTCAGCAGATCGATCTGATCCGGGGAGGCGGCGTCCACATAGAGATACAGCGTCCGAGTGAGGGGATACAGGTCGGTGTAGACATCCTTGGGCGTGGGGGAATAGGCAGGAAGACCGGTTTGCGGAGCCAGGGCCAGGGTCTTGACGTCGAAGCTGCTGTTCTGGGCGTTGAGGTAGCCGATGGCAGCGGGGTCGCCGACGACGGCGTACATCACACCGAGATACATACTATAGGAGTCGTTCTGCAGGTCGGGATCGAAGGGGCCGCCCTGCAGCGCAAGCTGCTGGAACAGACGGGAGGTGCCGGTATGCAGCGAGCCGCCCCACAGGGCGATCGGCCGATCCGTCCATTCCCCTTCCAGTCCAAGGTCTCCCCAGGTCTGGATGCGGCGCTCAGCTCCGGCACGCAGCTCCGTGCCGAAGATGGCATCGAGCTGCGGGATGGTCAGTTCGCTGATGGGGTTGTTCTTGTTTACAATGACCAGAATGGGGTCCAGGGCGGCGGGGAGTTCCATGACGGGATAGCCCCGGTCCCGGAAGAACTGTTCGCGGTCGGCCAGGCTCATGGGGATGCTCATCATGCAGATTTTGGTTTGGCCCGCGAGGAAGGGCTGCAAGGCCTGGTAGCTGCTCATGCTGTGGATGGCCGTGTATTGGGCCTGAGGGTGATAGGCGTTGAGCAGGCGCAGCATCCCCAGCACCGCATACAGCGACGAGGCCGTGAATTGCAATTCCATGTCACCGTCGAGGATGCTGGCAGTGGGGGTATAGACGGGGTAATCGTCGGCGGCGAAGGCTTCCTGAGCGTAGGGATTCCGCGCGGCGACATCCAGGGGCTTTTGCACGGTGCGTTGGGTCCAGTCTACCGTCCGCCCCTGCGGCTGGACGATCTGAGCGGCGGCCTGCACCAGATCGCTCTCTGACGTGATGCGTTGATCGAGCTGGACCGCCAGTTCGAAGGCATCGCATCCCTCGAGGGGAACTTCGCAGGCGACGGGCGAGAGGATGAAACCATAGATACGGATTTCGCCCTTGAGGCGGCGCAGGATGACCTGGGTGGCTGTGGGATAGTGGGCCAGGTCCAGAATGAAGGTGTCGGTCTTGGCTTCGCGGCCGGCCACAATGATGTTGGAGAACAAATCGGCGGCAAGGATCTGATGCTGAGCATCACAGAGCTGCACGACAAAGTCGCCGTTTGTGGTTTCCTCGTAGATGAGGGTCAGTGCGAGATCGGCCGGAATGGTTTCGCGGTTCAGATCGAGGATCAAGGAGCCCTGCCCGAAGGGTAGGGTGTCGGCAGCGATCCATGCGCCGCAGGCGGGATCGAAGGTGCCGTCGGCTTGTCGGATGTCCTGGAGCCACGGTGAGACTGCGGCGATGACCTTGAGATCCGAGGCGGTTTGCACCGACTGGAAGTCCACTGAGGCGACAGTGGGGGCGGGGTTGATTCCAGCGATGGCGGGGATGGAGAGCAGAAGCACGCCCAACCCGATGCAGTTCCAGAGCGATTTCATGCCTTTGAGGCTAGGCCGGCCGCTCCGGGGAGACAAGCATATTCCGCTTTGACCCGCTAATCTACAGGCAGTTCCGTTGCCGGCGGCGCGTCGTCCTCCGGCAGCAGCGAAAAATCATCGCTGACGACATAGACGATCATGGCGGCCAGCATCAGAATCACGCCGACCCACATGCGCCAGTCCTGATGCGCGCGTTTCCAATAGGGTTTGTGATGTTTGGAGTTCATAGGTTTGTTTAGTTAGAGCTTGCGTGTGCCTGCTTCTTTTTTTGCTTCTGCTGTTGGTCCTTTGCGGCCTTGGCGTCGTGCTGCTTTTTCTCTCTCGCCTTATCCTTCTTACCTTTTTTGTCGCCCATGGGAATTCTCCTGGTTTTGGGGATTAGTTGGCTGACGACAAAACTATACGCTCACCCCGAAGCAATGGATAGGAACTTCAATCTCTGAATCGCTAAAAATGGACATCCCATTTTGACAGGATCCCCCTTCGCCAAGGCTATGGGGGACAAGTCAGGATAGATTGGATTTTCCAGGTCTGGTACAAAGAACCGGGTCCTTCTTGCGTAGGGGCTGAGCTTGCTCAGCCCGGGTCGGGCTCAGCTGAGCCCTTACATGAGCAACAACTTTTCACTCCCCATTTGCAAAGTGGGGATTCGGCCTTATCTTTCTCGCAGGAGAAATGCAAAATGAAACACCGAAAAACCGTTACCACACTATTCATTCTGATGGCCCTTGCTATCGTCATACCGTTGTCCGTTTGGGCCCACTGCCAGATTCCCTGCGGCATCTATGATGACCACGCGCGCGTCCAATCGATGCTGGAAGATGCCGCCACGATTCAAAAAGGGGTGACCGAGCTCAATGCCCTCGCCGGCAAGACCGATGTGCAATCGCAGAACCAGTTCGTGCGATGGGTCGGCAACAAAGAGGAGTATTCCCAGAAAATCATCGCTACCATCAGCGATTACTTCCTGACGCAGCGGGTCAAGCCCAGCCAGGAAGATTACACAGAGCGGCTGGTGAAACACCACGCCGTCATCCTCGCCGCCATGAAGGCCAAGCAAACCGCCGACCTGGAAACGGTGAAAGCGCTGAAAGAAAGCATCCAAGCCCTGGAAGCCTACTACCCCGAACACAAACACGAATAACGAGGTTCACAAATATGTGAACCTCATTATTTGGCAGGAGAGGGTGGTTTTGTGAGGCGTACCCAGAGGTGGGCGGCCAGCAACAGACAGATGCTGGAAACGATTATGGCGAGTATACTGGGATCCCAGGCGAAGCGGGTTCCCACGGATCGAAAGACTTCCAGTCCGGCGGGGTCTGCGGAAGCACCGCTATGCTTCATCCACGCCTCACAGGCTCTATGTACGCTTCTCATCCCCTGAACGGTTCCGAGAGCCCCTGGGAGGAGTGGCAGTGCCGCGAGTGTGTACAGCACCTTTGCGGCCTTCCGTCGGGACTCGTGTCTCCAGAGAGCCCAAGCCGTGGCGCCGGCCACAGCAAATCCGACCCACAAAACTAGATATGGAGTGGGCCCGCGCTGGTGTACCACGGAATAGATCGGTTGCAATGGCGTGAGATCCAGAAAAGCGATCGCCCAGGCGGTGACGAGCATCAGACACAGGCCCCACACAATCCACAGCCCATAGGAGGGGAAGCGTTCTGACGGTTCTGTCCTCATCGTTCTTTCTCTAGGGGCTAAGGGACGGAGATTCGGTAGGCGCGCGATGGATCTGTGGCCCAATCGGGAATGGTGATTTCGAGGGCGCTTCCGCTGACCGTTTGGGTCGAGACAGGGGTCCAATCCCCAGCGGACAAATCCAGGCACATTTCAATCACCACATCCTGTCCATCGCTGGCGACCACGTCGAAGACGAATCCGGCCGACTGGACGGAGGCCGAGGAGAGTTCGGGCCAGATGGCCGTCGGTCGGTCGGCATAAGTCGTACCCCATAGCGCTGCGTTTTCGGACCGGTAATACATGACGACTTGGTCGGTGGTTGAAAATGTCTGAAAACCCAGGCTGGGCGGGGCCCCGGCGAAGCATAGGCCGGTCAGATTGGTGCAGTTCGCCAAGGCATAGCGTCCTAGGATGATGAAGCTGGTGGGCAGCTCCACGCTTGTTAAGCCCAGGCAACTGATGAAGGCGTAGTCGCCGATGAGCTGCGTGCCATCCGGAACGATGTAGCGCCCCTGAGTTCCAGCTGGGAAATGGAGCAGGGAGCACTGGTCCTTGTCAAATACCACTCCGTCGATGGAGCTGTAGGTCGGATTATTCGAGGCCACCGTGATATTGGTGAGACTGTAGCAATAGCTGAAGGCCCCGTTGCTCAAATCGGTCACACTCTCCGGAAGAACCATGTTATGGAGGTTGTTGCATTCATAGAATACCCACGACTCAAGGGTGATCATTCCTTCCCCGAGCACGACGTTTGTCAGAGAGGAACAACCTCTGAATGCACCCCACCCCAGGCGGGTGACGCTGTCCGGGATCTGGATGCTTTCCAGTCCGATGCAATTGAAGAACGCATAGCCTTCGATGTTAGTGATGCCTGCGTTCAAGACCATGTTGGTGAGTCCGGCGCAGCCGGTAAAGGTGCCACCTTCAATAGCGGCAACACTGTCGGGGATTGTCACCGTGGTCAGGCCTGAACAGCCGGAAAAGGTGTAGGAGCCAATCGCAACAATGCTGTCGTGGAGGGTCACCGCTGTCAGGCCTGCACATCCGGAGAATGCACTGGAGGAAAGGGTCGTGATGTTGGACGGCACAGCATAGTCTCCTGCCCTCCCTCCGGGATATTGGACCAGAATTGTTTGAGTGGCATCAAATAGTATCCCGTTACTGGAGCAGTATACGGTGTTGCTTTCCGACACCCCGAAGGTCGTGAGGGTCTCGCATTTGGCGAAGGCGCCGGCGGAGATATTGCTGACTCCAGCCGGAATGAACACATTGTCCAGCCCGCTGCATAAGGCGAATGCAGTAGGACCAATGTCACCCATGCTTTCAGGGAGCAGGATATTGGTCAGCGCTGTGTCGCCCATAAAGGCACTGTATCCAATGCAGGAGACACCCTCCGGGATAGAAACAGAACCGCCCACACCACAAGGGAAGTGGAGCAGAGTGGTTCCTGCCTTATCATAGAGAATTCCGTTGATCGAACTGTAGAAAGGATTGTCCGGCGACACCGAGATGTTGGTCAGGCTGGTGCAATGTGTAAACGTCCCTTCTCTCAGATTTTCGAGATTGGCCGACAAACTCACGGTGGTGAGGCCACTGCATCCGGAGAAGGCATTGTTGAAGATGTCGGTTATATTTGTGGCGATGACGATAGACGTCATACCGGTGATATCCGCGAAGGCGTCACGGTCGAGAATACGGACGGGGAATCCGTCGATCTCTTCGGGAATCACCACATCGCCCCCGAGGCCGGTATAATTATAAATTTGAACCTCATCGTCAAAAACTCCATATCGGAAGTCCCCGAATTGTTCCGCTGTCGCGATGGAGGCAAAGGCGCAGCAGCCCATGATGAGGAGCCTGCTCCGGCATGAGGCAACAAAAGTCCGTCTTGAAATGTCAGCGTGTGAATTCATGGCTTACACGGATGCCCTTTCGACTACGCCTGATTCTGGAATAAATTTACAAGAGAATCAACTGATTCTGAACGCTGCGTGCTCATCTTTCATCGAATTGTGGGAAGCGAGGCTATTCCACCCTAAAATTCTTTCCATCCCGCCAAAAAAAGGATTTTCAGTCAAAAAAAGTGCTTTTTTGGGCATCCCGATGCCGTTTTACTGCGAAAAATCGCGTTTGGCACTCCGATCACTTCGTTCACTCGTTCGCCACGCTTTGCGTGACGCTATAGAACTCGCGTCCGCCCATCGCCTCAAAATCGAGTCTTGAGCTCTGCACTCGTCTATTTTAGGCCAAAAAAGCCATTTATAGGCGGTTTGAGCCCAAAATCAGTCCCTCTGGATCCCAAAATGCTACAAATCAAGGACTGCCCCCTTTCTCCGATCGGCGTTGGCGTCGCTTGCGTCGTTTGCGTTGAAAGGTTCCTGCCGCAACCAAACCGCATTCCCCCACGGCGCGAAGCCGTGGGGGTCTGAGGACAGGAGGGGGAGGGGGGATTATTCAAGGGATTTGTAGAAGGCGGCGCGATTCGTTTCGGTGGCGGTGTAGGGGCTGTCCTGTGCCACATCATCCCACGGACCACTCGTCGTGATGTTGGAGGTGGATCGCAGGTTCCCCAGAAAACGGATTTCGGTATCCGAACCGGCCTGGGCGATGGCCACCCGATGCCCCAGCGGTTCGCCGTAGCCGGCGATCTTGGTCTGCATGGCGGGGGTCAGTTGCTTGACCAGCTCCACGTTGTAGGTATGCGACGAGGTGTCGTCGAGGGGCCCGATGCCGAAGATCCGGAAGGCGCCGACGGCGTATCCGAGGGACTTCCACGCGGGCGAATTGGTCTCGACCACCGGATCGACATCGGTCGTCACGATGGAGATGGTGTTGTCGCTGTTGCGCAGGATCTCCCAGGTGCGGAACTGCCGGGGGAAGTCCCGCAGCGAGGGGGTTTCAACCTCCCAGAAGCCGTTTTCGGGATGGGCCGGGTCCGTGGACGGGAACGGCGTCACCACATTCAAGTGGCGATGACCGGCGATCACCATGAGGAGATTCGGATACCGCTGCAGGGTGGCGATGAGGTTCGTTTCGGTCTGGTTGTCAGGATCGACGTAGAAGGACGCGCCGGGGACCTGGTTGGTGTCGAAGAGATCGTTTTGCGGAAGGATGGGGATATGGCACGCGAGAATCATGAGCTGGTCCGAGTCCTGACCCTGTTGCAGTTCATTGGTGAGCCAGCTGTAGCGCACGGCGTCCACCCAGCCGCCGCCGTAGAATGTCGGGAACTGGTTCAATTTGTTCGACTTGCAGGTGTCGTCGAGCACGATGACCTTGATGGGCATGTTCGTCACCGGTTCGAACGAGTAACAGGCCGCCAGGCTGCCCGCATTCGTTTCAGCCAGGTTGAATCCGTGACCCTGCGGGGATGATGTGGTGGTGAAGAATTCATTGATGTAGTTCGTGGGCGAAGAGTTGTCCTGCGTGAGGGTGTGGCGGCTCGGATCGGCGGCGACGGTCGGGGTGGCGCCGACCTCGTTTGTCGGCCCCCATTTGACGACGGTGCCGTAGGGGGTGGAGCCGTCCACCGTGCCCACATACATGCCGGTCCCCTCGGAACCGCCCGGGTACAACGGGCCGTCGACGGAGATGTTGAGGATGTTGCTGCCGACCAGGGCTTGCTGGATTTTCGGTGTCGGCATCCCGACGCCCATCCAGTACTGATCGTGGTTGCCGATGGCTTCATACCAGGGGATGGAGGGGTCGAGCCCGGCGGCCTGGTAGGGCATCTGATAGTCGATGGTGGCGGCACCGGCATTGGTGCCGGAACTGGGGGTGATATACTGTCCGTCCATGACGTCAATGAACCAGCGGAGTTCGTTGAACTGGGAGGCGTTGCAGTTGTCGCCGAGCACCATGCCGAAATTGAACGGGGTCACCTGGTGCAAGGCGTTGATGGTCCGGACGGCGGCGTCGAGGTGGAAGGTCGTGTCGAAAATGACCGGCGAAAAAGCCGCATGATTCAGCCCGCCCGCCCCATCATTCGTAAAGGCTGCGCTCCAGCCGAGGTAGGGCACCTGGGCCGGAGATTCTTTGTCGGTGATGTGAATGTCGCTCATGGAGAAGAAAGACAACAGCCGCGCCGCATTGGTCGCGCCCGGATACTGGGCGGCCATCAGCGTGAGCTTCTGGCCCTCGTTCGTGCCGGGGCCCACCGTCCACTGGCCGTAGTCCGTGCTCAGATATTCGGACACATTGGACGGAGCCACCGGCGGCGTTTCCGGCGGGACGTAGAGCGGCAGGATTGTTTGCTGGCGGGTCCCCAGTTCGGCCGCATGGGCGGGGACCATCATCAAAGAGAACACGGAGACCATCACGAAAGATGCACAGAGCGACTTGAACAGGTTCATAGCACTACTCCTCTGAAAGGGCTTGGGCCGTGAGGCGGAAGCTCATTGGGGTTATTGAAACGATTTATGACCAAAATTTGTCACATAACTTTCTGGTAGTCAATTTAATAACACGAACCTAACAAATATATTATTCCCTTCTGGACACGTCTGGCAAGGATGCGAAAGGGCCTCTTGAAGACCTAAGGGGGGCCCCTTTTCAAAAGGGCCTAAAACATGGATTTTTAAGGCAAAAGTCGCGAAAGGTGCAACAGAACGCAACGGGGAGGTATTTTTTGACAGGATGTACTGGATGAAACAGGATTTTACGAAGGGCCGGGCATTTTGATTCAACATGGCCTGGGCGGCGTGATTTTATAGCGAGAACAATCGAGGCGCTTGTTTCGCAGGTTAATCGCGCAGCCTCATGCGTCCTGCGGGCGCATGGCCTTTCTCATCAGATTAAGATCTTTTTCGCGTGATTGGCGATATTCGTAGTGGAACTCTGATGATCGGAAAACTCCGATTCTCGGTCCTGTCATTTGGCAAAGGAAACCGTCCAGAGAAACGGCGTCGGCGTGTTGGGCAGATGCTGCTTCACCCAGTGCGCGCCGCGGTCCGGGGTGTGGCGGATCCCCGGTGTTCCCATACTGACCGTCCATACGGACTGCGAGTCCACCACATCAAGGCCCATGGTATAATCGGCGCTGCCATGGTTGAGCCAGTCCGTGCCGCCATTGGTGGTCCAGTAGATGACGCTGTCGCACGCCACCCAGACCTCGGACGAGTTCACGGCAACGACTTCATTGGCGTCCTTGGCTGAGAAGGTGAATTGTTCTTCCCACAACGCGCCGCCGTTCGTCGTGTGCAGAATCCGGTACCCCGGTCCGCCCACGGCCCAGGCCGTTTCCGGGCTGACGGCGGAAATGCCGAGAATGCCCGCCGTCACGTTGGTCACGGCCCCGTTGGTCTGCCGGACCCAGTCCTGGCCGCCGTTCGTGGTGTGCAGAATGGTGGCGTAGCCGCCCGGGGTTCTTCCGCTCACCCAGATGGTGTTGGAGTCCGCCACCGCCAACCCCTGCAGATCGATGCTGGCGTATTCCGGCAGCACGTAATTCGTCCACGCGGCGCCGTTGTTCGTGGTCGCCAGAATCGTGCCGTTGGCCCCGGTGATCCAGACGGTCTGGCTGCCCAGGGTCCTGACCTTGTTCAATGGGACATTGGGGAGGGTCGCGGCACTCCCGAAACGACTCCATGTGGCGCCGGTATTGGTCGTCTGGTAGATGGTCGCATATCCCGAATCCGGCAACCCGACCACCCAGGCGGTCTCGCGATCCACCGCCGCGACGCCGAAGAGGATGACGTCGGCAATCTCCCCCGGACGTCCCTGGCGGGTCCAGGTATAGCCGCTGTCCTCGGTGTGCAGGATCATGCCGTACCCGTTTGTGTTGTTGCCGACTGTCCAACCGTAAGCCTTGGATGGCGGCTCCGTTTGAACACGCAGGCGATAGGCCCCATCCGGTCCCGGCGGCGCGACAGTCATGCTCACCAGCGGTCCCGCGGTGGAGGCCGAGATGTTTTGCGTGATCGAATCGAAGGTGCCGGCCGGCAGGTTGCTGGTATAGTCTATGCCGTAGAAGAGGTCGTCGCCCGCCATCCACGACACCGCCAGGCCCGACCCGGTATCCGCGGCGATGCTGTTGAAATGGAGATACGATTCCGAATTCGTCGGATCGGTGGCGCCGTAATACTCCAGCCACGTGGCGACCCCATCCTCGTCCGAATCGTTCGTGGCGGCGGCGTCGAACCGGTTCGTCCATCCCCACTGGGCCAGCCACCACTCGGGCACGCCGTTCGTCGCCAGATTGGCTGCGAATCGTCCGTGCAGGAAGGAATCGGTGACCACGGGATCCCACGTAAACAGCAGGCGGTTCGTGGCGGCCAACGGGGAGACCGGCGATCCGTTCGTCAGCACCTCGGAGATGGAATAGTACGCATCGGCGGTAATCAGGCAGTTGGTGGATCCGCCGTCGACCACATCGATGGTCCCGGCGGGGCTGATCTGGCCATGGTCGTCGGCGGTCGCAACGAGCGTCCACGCGTCGGCGCGATCTGCGCCGCCCAGCAGGAGTCCTGCGGTGAAGAGAATCAAGACGCTGGAAACGGTTTTGTGATTCATCATCTGGCCTTCCTTTATCCAATAAAGGAGATCATATGTTAAGATTTGATTAAAATCAATCGATCAAAGTGGAACTGTTCACCTGGCGGGGCGTCCTGACCCGGCTGCGGGAAGCCGAGGGGGTTCGAAGCGGGGACACTTAACCACAGAGAACCCAGAGAACACAGAGAGGGGGCGTTTTAAACCGGATGTATGGGATTGGCATTCTGGTTGCGCTGCTCCCGCATTCGCTTCGCCTGCGGCGAAACGCTATAGATCTCGCGTTCGGCCATCGTTCCGCTGGAACTCGGACTCGGCACTCATATATTCGTGTATGGAAAGGGAGTTCCATCCTGCGGATTCTTTTTCTGTTGGGGAGGGCGGTTGGGGTGTGGGGGAGACGGCAGGAGGCGGGTTCGGCCGCCGCTGCCGGTTGTAGTGGCGGTAGTCATTATCACTGATTTCGATGGTGAGGACCGCGCTGGCCTGGATCACAAACGTGAACTCGTCGATGCGGTAGAGCAGCGTGTCCTTGCCATACCGGTTCATGCGCCGACGCTCTATATAGGACAGGTTGGTGACCCGGCAGGCGCGGGAAAAGAGGCTGGTGATTTCCCGGTCCACGGCGGAATTATCCAACGGCTGGTCGGGGTTGATTCGGTGCCAGCGTTGAATGAAGCGCTGGCGCGCGTGGGCGGTGAGCCGCAGCTCCACTTCTTTCCCGCGCTTGTTCGTGTATGTCAGGGTCGTTGTCATGGGGTTTCGATCCGATGAGCCCTCTGTTTTCGATGAACCCAGCGTAGAGGAGGCAGGCGGGGCAAGTCAAGAGGAGCGAGACCCCAGCGGGGGCGAAGGGAAGCCGAAGAGGGAATTCCTACATTCGTCTATTTTGGGCTCATGCCGCAGCAAAACGAGGTGAGCGCGTTTAGGGGGTGACGGTGACGCGGTAGAAGGCGGCGGGGTCGGCGGGCACCGGATTGGTCCAGCTGTTGACGGGGGGATCGGCGGCTATGCCGTTGGTCAGCAGCGTGAATGTCCCGTCGATGGCAGCCGCGGTGGTCTCAATAGAATAGGTCTTTCCGTCGATGCTGTTCCAGAAGACGCGGTGTCCACCATTGGTATCGACCTGGACGATGGCGAAGACGGAGGCGGGATCGCGCGGGTCGGTTCCGGCACCGAGTTCGGAGAGGTTGACGGAGCGGTCGTTGTCGTCGTCGTTTCCGGGGAGGGCGATGATGCGGTTGGTATAGAAGGTGTATTCCCACCAGTCGGGGAGGTCGTCGCCGTCGGTGTCGCCGAGGAGGTCGGTGAGGGCGAGGTCGCCGGG
This sequence comes from uncultured Verrucomicrobiota bacterium, assembly GCA_964526745.1. GTDB lineage: Bacteria > Verrucomicrobiota > Kiritimatiellia > CAIQIC01 > Lenti-01 > Lenti-01. Next base: position 30,565 of record CAZGMQ010000025.1, on the reverse strand, counting down.
GGCGGGGGTGGAGAGGCGGTAGCTGACGGGCAGGGCGGGGGTGAAGAGGGCGTAGTCGCTGGACGGGTCGCCGGAGAGGATGACCTGGTCGAGTGGGATGGCGGCGGGGGCCTTATTGACCTGGACTTGGGCGTTGCCGGTGACGGTGCCACTGGCGGAGATGAGATCCAGATCGGTATGGCCATTGACCGTGCAGAGATAGATGCCGCTGAAATCCAGGGCTCCGCTGAAGAGCAACGTTCCGGTATCGGCGGAGGTCGTGCCGAAGGGGGCGGTGAGGCCGCTCAAGACGGCGGAGGGCACATCGAGGGTTCCGTTGCCTTCGAGGATGGCGCCGGGGGCGATCTCGAGGGCATCGGTCTGGAGCGAGCCGCCGTTCAGGTGGAGGATGCCGCTTTGGACTTCGAGACCGCCTTCGGCAGGCGGGAGCCCCAGCGCGGCGGTCAGGCAGAAGAGGATGCAGATGCGCAGATACATGGTGCGGTGCCTTAGCGTCCGGTGACGATGACGGTGAAGTCGTTGTTGACCGATGTGTAATCCCCGTCGGTGATGTACACCCATAAATTGCTGGTTCCTGCGGTCTGGTCGACATAGATGAAGCGCGCGGTGGCGGCGCTAAGGGGCGGGGAATCCGCTTCGATGGTCGCCACAGGAATGAGGGAGAAGACTGAAGTCATCTGAGCATCCAGTTCCAGATGGTAGACTCCCGGTTCCGTATTGGTGCAAGAGCGGACTCCAAAGTGATAGGAGGCGAGCGCGCCATCGGATGCCACACGGGCCCAGGCCACGATGTTGTTGTCGGCGTAGCGGTATTTTTTGCTGGGAAGCACGTTGGTGCCCAGTTCGGATTCGAAGCGGATGCCGCCGGTGGCGCGAACGGCGAATTCGTTTTCGTTCGAGGAGGAGAAGAGCGTGGAGGAGGAATGATCGGCCCAGACGAAGGCGCCGTGGTCCTCGGCGTAGGCGTGGAATCCGCCCGCAAAAGAATTGCTACCTATCGCGTAGTTGTAGCTTCCGCCGGCGACGAAGGAATTCTTGCCAGGGGCCCGATTGTATAGCCCGCCGGCCACGGCGGCCCCGTTGCCGGAAGCCCGATTCCCGCTGCCCCCGGAGATAACGGCATTTTGGGCGGCCGTAATGACGTTCCCATACCCTCCGGCGATGACGGAATAGTAGGGCAGAACCGCACCGCTGTTCGTGATGATGTTTGCTCTTCCGCCCAGGATGGAACAGTAGGGTGCATGGTAGAGGGTGTTGTCGAAGCCTGCGAGGAGGCCGGCGGTGGCCTTGTAGGCCACGTTGCTGCTGCCGAGGACCAGTGTTTCCTGGGTATCGTCAGGGAGGAAGGACATCACGGTCCGGTTGGTAATGCTGAAGGTGAGCGTGTCACCCATCGTGCCGATGGCGATGTTGGTTCCGGTGACGAGGGCCGTCTTATCCACGCGCAGCAGCGGGGCGTCCGCATCCGACTGCACGGTGAAGTGTTCGCTGGCACCGGCGGGGAGCGTGATGACGGTTTCAGCCTTTGCCGCAGACAGGGCGACGAACAGGCACGGGACGACTACAAACAGTTTCCAACGAGTGGCCATAACGAAACTCCTAGCGGGGGGGTGAGTTCTTTAACCGAGGGGTGATCATGGATTAATTGATAGAGAGAATATCCGGAATAGTCAACGAGATTCCCTGTGGCGAATGACGGGGGGAAGAGGAAGGCCCGGGCCCGTGTGATTTTGTCGCGAGAACAAACGAGACGCTTGTTTCGCAACTTAACCGCGCTGCCGGATGCGTTCTTCGGGCGCATGGCTCTTCTAGGATCTAAAAACTTAGTGTCTTAGAGCTTGCCAAGCCAATGGCATGGAACACAGAGGAAAAATATCAGTCGGCATCGAAGCCGATTTTTCGTCGGGGAGGGTCGGGCGGAGTCATCAGTTGGCGGATGGCATCAAAGACCACCCGGAAATGATCGTCATATTTTTGTTCCAGGGCGGTTACTTTTCGCGCAAGTCCTTCGACCGAAAGCGCCATCCTCCGGAGTTTTACAAAAGCGCGAACGACGGCCACGCTCATGGTTTCGGCCTGCTCGCTGTGGAGCACATTGGCGGCCATGATTGCGCCATGTTCCGTGAAGGCATAGGGCCGTTTCCGCCGGCCGCCATGGCCACTTGAAGTCGCAGTATGCGACTTCAAGTTCTCCCACTCTTTCGCTGTGAGCTGGAAGGCGAAATCCTTGGGGAAGCGTTTGGCGTTGCGCTTGACCTGTTCATTAAGACGTTTGACGGTCACCCCGTAAAGGGCCGCGAGATCGGTATCGAGGAGAATGGATTGGCCGCGCAGGCGGGTGATGCATTGCTCCGGGGTGCGCGCCAAAACCGGCTTTGCATTTTTTACAGACTTCATCAGAAAGCACCTCCCTATTGGATAATCCTTACCCCAGCCACTGCAATGGAAATTTTCGGCCCTTTTGGATTTCGGGTCAAGGATAGATTGTGGCCAGATTCCTGTTTAAGGTCGCAGTTTGCGACTCCAAGGTTGGAAGGCGTGGAGTCTTAGGCGGATGCGTCCTGCGGGCGCATGGCCCTTCTATCTAAGAAAGATCTATTTCGCGTGATTCGCGTCTATTCGCAGTGGCCCTTCTACTCTCAGATCGAAACTTTGCGCCTTTGTGACTTCGTGAGAGGCATGGCTGTTCCCATCCTGATGATCCTGTTCATCCTGTCAAAAAATGTCAGGAGTCCGGGGCTGGTTTGTATGGATCCCCCTTCGCCAAGCCTATGGGGGATGAGCCTGATGCAGGCTCAGTAGGTGAACAGGTCGGTCAGCGCGTATTCTTTCTCGGCGGCGGTGTTGAGGGCGCGGAGAATCTTGGATTTCACGTGGGGGGTGAGCCAGCGTCCTTTGCGGGCGCGGGTGATCATCTTGCGGGTGATGAATTCGGTGGAGGCCTTCGCCACGTCACCGGTCTTGAGGTCGTGTTCCGTCATGAGCGCCACGAGGGGCTGCTCGCCAAGATTGCGTTCGAGTTCGGGGTTCATAGGGGCAAAGATGTAGCATGATGCAGGGACGGGGAACAATCGGAAAGATTCATCCCGGCTTCAGTGACAGGGGCGAAGAGTTTTGACAGGATGAACAGGATTTACTGGATGGCGAGCGGGGATTAGGTGGTCGGCGGTTGGATCGGCGGCGTTTCCTGGACGGCGCGGGCGCGGGCGATCATGAGGGACACATTCGTGCTGGCATTGACGGCGAGAAGCCGGATGTTGGGGTGGGAGCGTTCGAAAACCCGGAAGATTTCGTCGGCAAAAGCGGGGCCGATCGTTTCCACGCTGACGAAATCGAAGATCACGATTTGGAAACGATCGATCCGGGCCAGCAGGCGTTTGGCCTGGGAGCGGGAAACGAGTTGCTCCAGTCCTTGTCTTGCCAGACGGACTGGGACAACCGTTTTGTTGAATCCATAGTTGTTTTTCTCGGAGGCGAACTCTTCAAAAATCTCTTGGCTGGTACGCGGGCTGTGGTTAGCCAGGGTCATGAAGACGGCGGTGCCGGTACTAGGCTTTTCCTGCTGCAGGATCCAGTTCTCGTCCTTACCGTATTCATGGGTAAAATAGACGTCGCCGGACAGGACGGCGAAGTCGTCCAGCATGCGCGAGGTGAAAAAGATGCCTTCGCCTGTGTGGTGCTGGGGGTCGGTGGTGAGTTTGCCTTTCGCCAGTTCAAGCACGGCATGGCGTTCATCTTCCAGGTGGCAGGCTTCCTTGATTTTCCGGAAAATACCGACGCCATCGTCGCGAAGGATGAGCCGGGTTCGGATGGAATTCCGCTCGATCTGGATACTCAAGGTGGTGCCGTCGGAATGGTCAATGGCGTTGTTGATCATTTCGCTCGCTGCGTATTCCCAGACGCCCCTCACATTCGACGGGAGATCGTCGAGGAGGGCCGCCAGGTGGTTGCGCCAAACGGCATCCTCATGGAGTCCTTGAAGGGGCAGATGGAACGATTCTTGCTGAAGTGGGGGCAGGGCGTAGCGGCGCTGGGACGTTTTCCCTTGCGAAGTGATCAGGCCGTCGGCAACCAGTTCACGCAAGAATCGATTCACCGCTTGTCGCGTGATGCCGAATTTGTCCGTCGTGAGTCGGGCAATGTTTTGCGGATGCACCTCGATGTTTTGAAGAATAAAGGCGACAACTTCTTTGCCATGTTTGGTGCGACGAGTCATGGATCTGTTCCTGTAATCGTGAGGCTTATTTGAAATATACGATGCCATTCGTCGACTCATCTGTCAATATATTGAAGGTATACTGTAAATATAATGGGATATATTCTGATGCTGTGAATGACGCTAATTGCTCATGCAGAGATAGATAACTGTAAATAAGATACTATTAATACAAAAATTCAAAAAAACAGCCATGGTTTCCTTTTTGGGGGCTCAAAATGGCCTATATTTCCGGATTATGATGCTTTTAAAGGACTTTTTTGCTCACGTGGACTGGAAACATATTGGTGGATTTCAGAATGATATATATTTGTAACAGACTGTTGGAAAGCATGATAACTGTAAATATAGCATGAAAATATCCCTAAATGGCGGGTTGGAGGCTTTTGAGGCTGAAAAAAGTTCGAAAAACAGCCTAAAATGGTCATTATTTGGCCATTTGGGGCTCATGTCGAAGCAAAATTCCTTGGGGCCAATACAACGCCGCGCCGGATGTTGGCGCGGCACCAGTATTCTGACTACTGAATCCTGAGTTCTGACTACTTCTTGGCTGCGAGCGCGGCCAAAATCTTCTCGGGGGTGACGGGAATTTCGTAGAACTCGACGCCGATGGCATCCTGGATGGCGTTGACGATGGCGGGGGCCACGCCGACGACGGGATGCTCGCCGATGCCGCGTGCGCCGAAGGGCCCGATTTCGCCGGGATTCTCGACGCAGTCGACGGTCTGTTTGGCGGGGGCTTCTTTGAACGAGGGGAAGCGGTATTTCCCGAACGAGGCATTCGGCATTTTGCCGTCGGCGTCGAACTTGAGCTCTTCATGAAGGGTGGCGCCGATGCCGATCATGACGCCGCCGGTGATTTGTCCGCGGATCATCTGGGAATTGATGACGGTGCCGACATCGAAGGAGGAGGCGAAGTGGTCGATGAGGACCTTGCCGGTCTTCTTTTCGATGCGGACGGCGCAGCCCTGCGAGCCGAAGGTGTATTCGACACCGAGTCCGCCCTGGCCGTTTGCGTCCGGACCGGAGTAGCGGGGGAGGCGCGCATCGGAGGTGGTATGGACGACATCGCCGATGGTGATGCCGGTTTCGGTGATATAACCGTGAATCAGCTGCGTGATGGGAATCTTCAGTTCGGGGTCATGCTTCATGAACACGGATACGCCGTCGTAGTCGAGATGGTCGACATCGCACAGGAGCGCCTTGGCGGCGGTTTCCTTCATCATGGCGATGGCCTTGTTGGCCGCGCGGATAATGGCGCGTCCGCCCTGGGTGGTGAACATCGAACCGATGGTCTGCCATTCCCACGGGCAGTACTGCGTGTCGATTTCGGTATAGACGCGGATCTTTTTGGGATGGATCTGCAGGGCTTCGCCGGCGATCTGCTGGACGGCCATGCGCAGGCCCTGGCCGACTTCGGCGCCGCCCATGTTGATGACGGCGGAGCCATCGGGATTCATCTTGAGATAGCAGGACTTGGAGGAGAACGGCGCGCCCTTGGGCGACTTCATCAGCGTGGTGAAGCCGCGGCCATAATAGTACTCGTCGTCTTCGGCCGGTTTGTCTCCGGAGAAGATGGCGGCCTGGACCTTGTCTTTGCAGTCGCGGACGGAGCCATTGGTTTCATACATGCGCTCGCCGAGGGCATTGACGGTGTTGGGACCGAGGTAGTTCTTCTCGCGCAGGTCGAAGATGGAGATGTCCAGCTTGCGGGCGAGAATGTCCATGAGGCGTTCGACGGCGAAGTGGCCCTCCTGATGACCATAGCCGCGGAACGCGCCGACGGGCGGCGTGTTGGTATAGACGCACTTGGATTCGAGCCGCGCGTTGGGGAAGACGTAGGGGCCGGTGCAGTTGTGCGTGGCGGCGATGGCCACATGCACGCCGGTGTCGCAGAACGCGCCGGTGCTGTGCAGGATGTCGGCCTGGATGGCGACGAGGGTGCCGTCTTTCTTGGCACCGATCTTCATGGTGTGGCGGAAGCCGTGACCGATGAGGGTGCTAGTGAAGTCTTCGCGGCGGGAGGCGACCCACTTGACGGGGCGGCCGGGGACGTGGCTGGCGATCCAGGCGACGGTCTGTTCGACGGTGATGTCGGACTTGTAGCCGAAGCAGCCGCCGATTTCAGGAATGCGCACGCGCACGGCGGAGGAGGGGCGGTGATAGGCGTGGGCGAGGTCGTCGCGGATGATGAAGGGGCAGATGGAGGAGGACCACGCATCGATGGTCTCGTCCTCGTTGAAGCGCACGATGGCGCCGTGGGGCTCGATGGCGGCGCAGGAGCCGTGGGGATAGACGAATTCGCCTTCGACGATGATCTCGGCTTCTTCGAAGCCTTTGGCGACATCGCCTTTCTTCAGGCAGTAGGTGTTGCCGATGTTGGTGCCGGGCGTGGTGCCGAGGCCGGGCAGATGCCAGTATTTCTCCGCATCGGGGTGGATCAGGATGGCGTCTTTCGCCAGGGCCTGGCGCGCATCGGTATAGACGGGCAATGGCTTATATTCCACCTTGATGCCTTTGAGGGCTTCGGTGGCCTGGCGCTTGGTAGTCGCGATGACGGCGGCGACGTGGTCGCCGATGTGGCGGACGCGGTCCACGGCCATCGGGGAAATATCGCTGATGTTGTCGCCGTAGAGGGTTTTGCAGTCCTTGCCGGTGACGACTTTGACGACGCCGGGCATTTTCTCGGCCTCGCTGGTATCAATGGATACGATTTCGGCGTGGGCGAATTCCGGATGGAGGATGGAGGCATGGAGGAGGTCCGGCAAGCGGATATCATCGAGATACTGGGATTTGCCGATCACTTTATTGATGGCGTCGGGGCGGGTCATGGGTTGACCGAGATATTTGAATTTAGCCACAGGTTCCTCCGTACATTTTTGGAATTTGAGTGTTGGTGAATATATCACTCGCAGGGGGGGCGGGCAACCGGGAAAGCGGATTGGCTAGAGAATTGAGCAAAGCGTTTTATCTGTGGGAAGCTGCCGCAGAACCGATGGAGGGCGATGGTTTGGATTCTTGCCAATCAGGGGCAGAAGGGGCAGAATGACAGCATGAAACCTTGGAGAATCAGTCGAAAAGATGTCATTGGCCTGAAGTTCGCTTGTCCCGAGTGCGGACAGAAGATCGATGCCGGCCGGGAACTGTTCGGGGAGCTGGTCGAATGTCCCACCTGCGGCAAGATGATGCAGGTGCCGGATCTGAAGAATGCGCCGGGGGACATTCCTCCTAAACGCCTACCAAAGGAACCGCGGATTCCATCATGACGAGGCGCCGACGCAGAAAAGCGGTCCCTGTTCGCCTGATTCTATGGATGGGACTGCTCCTGGCGGTATTGCTGGCGGGGCTGTTTGTCTGGAAGGGGCTCTACCCGTTTCTCGCGCGCCAGGCTCCGGTGACGTCCGAAGTGCTGGTGATCGAGGGCTGGATGACCGATGACCTGCTGGGGCAAGCCGTGGCGTGGGCCGGGACCAACGGGGTGACGACCCTCTATACGACTGGCGGTCCGGTTGCCTTGGGGAGCTATCTGACGGAATGGAAGACCTATGCGGAAATGACCCAGGCGCGTCTGGAATCTCTTGGCATGCAGGAACGCTTTCAGATCATTGCGGCCCCGGCCGGGAAGGTTCGGCGCGGACGGACGCGGGAATCGGCGCGGGCTTTGCAGGAGAAAACCGCTTTGACCCGGGGCGCTTTCACGCTGGCGAGCGAGGGGCCGCATACCCGTCGGAGCTGGCGCGCCTACCAGGACGCGTTCGGCGATGGCGTGGAAGTGGGAAGTCTTGCCTTGATCCCGGTGGAATATGACGGGGGCGATTGGTGGAGGTGTTCGGAGGGGGTGCGCGGCGTCATCGGAGAAACCATCGCCTATGGCGTTGATGTGTTCTCGGGGGGAGAAGACCCTGTCGACGGGGAGTAGCGTTTTTTGGTGCAAGGGGAGGTCGGGTAGGGTATATACTGACTGCAAGTGAGGAGAATCATATGAAAGTGTTCCATTTTCTCTTGGGTTTAGTGTTGTATCTGTCGATTGCTGCCTGCGGTTTGGCCCTGATGGTGTCGACACAGTATCCGGATTTTATCCAGACCGCCCTGACCTGGGCATCGGACCTGCCGGCGTGGGCTCGTGTCCTGGCTGGTGTGGGAGTGATTCTATATCTATTTATCTATTTGCTGACGGCCATCGCATGGCGGCGCCGCCGGTCGTTCATCACCTTTGAAAACGAGAGCGGTACGGTCAGCGTCAGTACCGATGCCGTGCGGGAATATCTCAATTCGCTGAAAGACGAGTTTGCCGCAGTGGTCTGGTTGAAGTCCCAGCTGCGGGCCTCCCGGGGCGCTTTGGCTGTCGGGCTGGTTCTCGGTGTGAAGGACGGCACCCAGATCCCCGAGCTATGCAAGCTGATCCAGGGACGGGTCCGCGAACTGTTGGAAGAGCATCTCGGCACTTGCGATCTGAGCGGTGTTTCTGTTGAAGTGAATGAAATCCAGACGCGGAAAAAATCCGCGACGGATCTGTCGGCCTAGCCGGATTGAGGAGTTGACCCATGGATTGGGATGCATTTGTCGCAGGGCACATGGACGCGGCGCACGAGGTGGTCACCACGTTGCGGCCGCTTATTGAATCTAGCGCCAAAGAGATAGCGGACCGCATCCGAAGCGGGGGAAAAGTACTGGTATGCGGGAATGGCGGCAGTGCAGCCGATGCGCAGCATTTTGCGGCGGAACTGGTGAATCGATTCCAGCGGGAACGCCGTCCTTATGCATCACTGGCGCTGACCACCGATAGCTCGGTGCTGACCTCGATTGCGAATGATTATGATTTCAGCCAGGTGTACTCCAAGCAGGTGGAGGCGCTCGGCCGCAAAGGGGATGTGCTGCTGGCGATTTCCACGAGCGGGAATGCCGCCAATGTCTGCCGGGCCGCCGAGGCGGCCAAGGCCGCGGAGGTCTGGACCGTTGCGCTCTGCGGAGGCACCGGCGGTGCGCTGGCTCCGTTGGCGGATCAGGTTCTGTGTGTAGCTGCATCCAGTGTGACAGCCCGGATCCAGGAGGGGCACGGCATGATTATTCATGCGCTGTGCCAGCTAATTGAAGATCGGCTGGCCGAATAGGGACCGCGAGGGTTCGGGGGCGAATCCATTATCAAAACGAGGAGAATCCATGAGTACAGAAAATAAACCGGATGTGGTGGTTGTCGGGTCGGTGGCTTTTGACAGCGTACAGACGTCCAAGGCGTCCCATGAAAAACTGCTGGGCGGATCCGCCAGCTATACCAGTGTGGCTTCGGCCCTGTTTGCCCAGACCGGCATCGTGGGAGTGGTTGGCGAAGACTTTCCGCAGGACTATGTGGCTGTGTTTGAAACCGCCGGTATCGATATGCAGGGCCTCCAGCGAGAGAAGGGCAAGACCTTCCATTGGAGCGGGGTCTATGAAGAAGATATGAACAATCGCCGGACCAACTGCACCGATCTGAATGTCTTTGCCGATTTCAACCCGGTCATTCCGGACGCGTATCGTACCAGCCATTATCTATGCCTGGAAAACATTGCTCCGGCCCTGCAGGGTCATGTGCTGGACCAGATGGAAAAGCCGAAGTTTACGGTGCTGGACACCATGGACCTCTGGATCAACACCGCTCGCGACGATCTGATGGGGGTAATCGAACGCGTGGATCTGCTGACGGTGAACGAACACGAAGCCCGCCACCTGACCGGCAAGGGGTCCCTCTTGAAGGCGGCTAAAAAGATTCTCGAGATGGGCCCAAAATACGCATTGATCAAAAAGGGCGAACACGGCGCATTTCTGCTGTCGAAAGACGACATTCTGATTGTTCCGGCCTGGCCGCTGATCGAGGTGGCCGATCCCACGGGCGCCGGCGACACCTTTGCCGGTGGATTCATTGGAACACTGGCCGCTCTCGGTGGTGTCAACCGCGAGAATCTGCTTCAGGCTCTGGTGAATGCCACCGTGACAGCGGCCTATACCTGTGAAGCCTTCAGTGTGGACCGCCTGCGTCAGATTGATCGTGCCGAACTGGATGCGCGCGCGCTGGAGTTCCGGCGCATGCTGCCGTAGGAGAAACCCTTCCGATCTCTGTGCCTGCGCTTGACCTTTGCCTTCTGCAAAGGCCACAATATACCTCAATGAGCGCGCCTGCATGGTTTGAAACATTGCGCAACTCGCCGTGGCTCTCTTGGGGCTTGGCGATTCATGTATTGTTGTTTCTCGGCGTGGCCTCTCATCTATTGCGCCACCGCCGCCGCGCGGACTCCACGCTGCTCTGGCTGTTTGTCACCTGGTCGATCCCTTTTCTCGGGGCACTGCTGTATGTCATGTTCGGGGTGGACCGCGTGCCGAAGGAACGCTGGCGTCGCAGTCAGCAGCGCCGCAGGCGGATGGAAGGGGCCCGGGATGCCGCCACGGACGATGTGCTGCCGGAGGCCTATTGGCGCTCCGTTGGCGGCGCGCCGGTGATCCCGAAGGATGACTGGTGCCGTGAGCTGGATAAGCCCTTGACCCTGATGATGGAGAGCTTCCCGCTGCTGGCAGGCAATCTGATTCAGCCGCTGCTGACCGGGGACGAGGCCTTTCCTAAGATGCTGGAGGCGATCCGTTCGGCAAAGCATCACATTCATCTGCAGTCTTTCATCATCGGGAATGACCGTCTGGGGCGCGAATTTCTGGATGCCGTGGCCGAGCGGGCGAGGGAGGGAGTCCGTGTCCGCGTGCTTTATGACCGTTTCGGATCTTCCCTCGCTTTGTGGGGGGGGCTTTTTCGGAGATACCGCAAGGTGCCGAATCTGTCGTTTGCCGGCTGGACTCTCTCCAATGTGTTTCGTAGGCAGCTGCACTTTAATTTGCGGAATCACCGCAAGGTGCTGGTCGTGGACGGGAAGATCGCATTCACCGGCGGCGTGAATCTGACGGAAGGCTCGCGCAGTTCGGGAACTCGTCCGGCCATTCTGGATTATCATTTCCAGGTGAAGGGCCCCATTGTGCAGGAACTGCAGTATTCGTTCCTGCGCGATTGGCATGAGATGACCGAAGAGGACCCGGAACAGTTGCTCAGCGCACAACACTTCCGGCGCCTGCCCGCGGAGGGGGATGCCCTGGTTCGGGTGGTGAACAGCGGCCCCTCGTCTGACCTGCGGGTGGGGGTGGATGTGTTTTTCAACGCAATCAATGCGGCCCGTAAACAGGTCTTTATTCTGACACCCTACTTCCTGCCGTCCGAGGATCTGCTACGGGCCCTGCGTCTGGCCGCGATGCGCGGGGTGCGGGTCTATCTGGTGGTGCCGGAAAAGAGCAACCACTGGTATACCACCTGGGCCAGCCGTGCAATGTATGAGGACCTGCTGGAGGCCGGCGTGCGCGTCTTTGAGCGACACCCGCCGTTCATTCACGCGAAAGCGATGACAGTGGATGACCGCATGGCCATCATCGGCTCTTCGAACTGGGATTTCCGCAGCCTCTACTCAAACTATGAGACCAGCCTGGCGGTCTATGATACCCGTCTGGTCATGCATCTGAAGCTGCTAATGAGCGAAGACCTTCATGAGAGCCGGGAAGTGCTGCTGCCTGTGTTCAAACGCCGCCCGCTGTATCACCGTTATCTTGAGAATGCCTGCGGACTCCTCTCTCCGTTGTTGTAAGTACGTCAGCAGGTCTTGAAACAGCCGTCATCGGTGCAGGAGAAAGGATTGCGTTGCAGGACGCAATCACGATAAGATACCCCTTATAAACAAACTTCCACGGGAGAGAAAATGAAGAAACTGAATCGGGTCGGATGGGTGTTGGCGTTGGTGGCAGGCATGATTGGGCTGTCCGGGTGCGGAAGCAAGAGCGGGGATTCGGGAGCCGCCGAGGTGCACAAACTGACGTATAGTGTTTTCTTCCCTCCCATGCATATTCAGGCAAAAACCGCTATCAGCTGGGCGAAAGAAGTGGAGAAGCGGTCGGATGGCCGCATCCAGATCACCGTATATCCCGGTGGGACGCTGACCAAGGCTCCTCAATGCTGGCAGGGCGTTATCGATGGCATTTCCGATATCGGCATGAGCTGCTTTGCCTATACACCCGGTCGTTTCCCCTTGCTGGAGGCGCTGGATCTGCCGCTGGGGTGGCCCGATGGTCTCACCGTCACGCGCACGGCCACGGAGCTGGCTACGAAGTATGCGCCCGAAGAGACCCAGGGCGCAAAACTTCTCTATGTGCACGGCCACGGCCCCGGGATTCTCGCCACTCGCAAGCCGGTCCGGAAGCTCGAAGACTTGAAAAATATGAAGATCCGGGGCACGGGCCTGTCTGCCGGTATCGCGACAGCCCTTGGGGCCACCGCGGTTGGCATGTCACAGCCCGAGACCTATGATGCTCTCCAGAAAGGCGTGGTCGACGGGACCTTCTGCCCGATTGAGACCCTCAAGGGCTGGAAGCAGGGCGAAGTCATAGAGAGCATCACGGATACCAAGGATATCGGATATACGACCTCCATGTTTGTGGCGATGAATGAGGACTCGTGGAATGCGCTTCCCGAAGACCTGCAGCAGGTCCTGCTGGATGTCAGTGCCGAATGGGTCGATAAACACGGTGAAGCCTGGAATCAGGCCGATGAAGAAGGCCTGGCTTTTGTGCAGGAACTAGGCCGCGAGATCATACCGCTGTCGTCTGAAGAGTCTGCCCGCTGGCAGGCGAAGGTTGCCCCGATTGTGGAAGCCTATTTGGCGAGCACGGCCGAGAAGGGTCTTCCCGGCAAGGAATTCCTCAGCGACATCCAGGCGAAGATCGAGGAGGCTCGCGCTTCGCAGCCATGAGCCTATTTTCGGGGACGAGCGCCCGTACCGGTTTTCTACGGGGACTGATCCACGCGATGGCTGTCGTGGGGAGTCTGGCCATTGTAGGAATCATTGTTGTGACGGTGGCCGATGTCATCGGCCGTCAGTTCGGCATGCCGGTGAAGGGAGCCTATGACCTCGTACGGGTGCTGGGGGCGGTCGCGATGGGGTGTGCGCTTCCGCTGACCAAGGCGGTGAAGGGGCACATCGCCATCGAGTATTTCTTTCAGAAGATGGGCCGCCGCGGCCGTGCTCTCACGGACACGCTGATGCGGGTGGTTCTTCTGATGATCTTCCTGTTGCTGACTTGGCAATTCATTCTCCAAGGAATCCAGTTCCAGGAAAGTGGAGAGGTCACCACGACTCTGCATATGCCGATGTTCTGGGTGCCCTGGCTCATTGCCTTTGCTTGCGCCGTGACAGCCGGAGTGACGCTGTGGCATCTGCTGCATCCCGGGCGTTCGATGATGAGGCCGCGCTGATGAGCGAACTGCAGATCGGCCTGCTGGGTCTTGTGCTCCTGTTTGCGTTGCTGGCGACCAGCATGCCTGTGGCTTTTGCGATGACGCTGGTGGGCGTCCTGGGGTTTGCCGCAGTGGTGAATATGCCAGCGGCCCTGCATATGCTGGCCGCCGACTATTACGACATTTTCTCTAACTATGGTCTAACCGTGATTCCCCTGTTTGTGCTGATGGGGCAGGTGGCCTTTCATACCGGCATCAGCAAGAAGCTGTTTGATGCGGCCCATTGCTGGTTTGGGTGGTTGCGCGGTGGCCTGGCGATGTCCACCGTCGGAGCCTGCGCGATCTTCGGCGCCATCTGCGGGTCGGGCCCCGCCACGGCTGCGACGATGGCCGCCGTCGCGCTGCCGGAAATGAAACGATTTAAGTACGACCCCGGCTTTGCCGCCGGCACCGTGGCGGCCGGGGGCAGCATCGGGATGATGATTCCACCCAGCGTCGTGTTCATTGTGTACGGGGTGATGACCGAGCAAAGCATCGGCAAGTTGTTCATCGCGGGCATCGTGCCAGGCCTGCTGGTGAGCCTGCTGTTCATGGTGACCATCTGGTTGCTGTGCAAGCATCGCCCCGGGCTGGCGCCTCCCGTCACAGCGGCCACCTGGGGGGAGCGGTTCCGCTCCCTGGGCGGCGTCATCGAAATTCTGTTGCTTTTCGCGCTGGTGATGGGGGGAATGTTCGGGGGCTGGTTCACTCCGACCGAAGCCGCCGCGGTCGGCGCGGCGGGCAGCATTCTTCTTGCCGTGGTTTCCCGCAAGTGTTCGGTCCGGATGCTGTCCACCGCCCTGGTGGAGACGCTGCGGACCTCCTGCATGGTACTGGTGATTGTGGCCGGTGCCACTGTGTTCGGGCATTTCCTCCAAATCACCAATATTCCGACGGCCCTGGCCACCTGGCTGGCCGGCCTGCCGCTGCCGGCGTCTGGTATCCTGCTGATAATTTTGCTGTTTTATCTGGTGTCCGGTGCTTTTCTGGATGCCCTGGCCCTGATTCTGCTGACGATTCCGATCTTTTATCCGGTCGTGGTGGGGCTGGGATTCGATCCCATCTGGTTCGGTGTGATGATTGTCCTGGTGACGCAGATGGGCGTCATTTCGCCGCCGGTCGGCGTGAATGTCTATGTGGTCAGCGGTATGGACCGGGCCGTCCCGCTCCAGAGTGTGTTCAAGGGCGCCTTGCCCTATTTGGGGGCATTGATTGTGGCAGCCCTGCTGTTGCTGGCGTTCCCGCAATTGGTGACAGGGCTGGTGGGCTTTGTGAAATAGGAAGAGGAGGAGGGTTCCCATGAGCGACAGCATTCGACATGAACACTTTAAAAAGATTCTGTTCTGCACCGATTTTTCGGATAACGCGGATCGGGCCTTTGCTTTTGCCGTGCATGCGGCGATGCGCAATCCCGACAGTGAACTGCACCTCCTGCATGTGATTCCGGAGCCGCCTGCGCAGTTCTGGAAGGGTTATATCTATGAGGCGGATGAGGATGTGGATGCGCGTGCCCGCCGGGAAATTGACGAAAAACTGGCCGGAACCTATCGCCCTCGCGTGCCCGACGGGATGCCTCTGGTTATTGCTATGCGGATTGGCGAGGCTGGCCAGAAAATCATCGAATATGCAGAAGAGCAGGATGTGGACCTGGTGATCGTGGGCCGGCAGGGGGCTGGGGCGATGGGCAAAATCCTATTTGGGAACGTCACCGGGCGTGTGTTGCGCAAAGTGCACTGTCCCGTGCTGGTGATTCCTCCTCCGGCGCCCCAGGCCTGATTTCAGCCCGTTCGCAGCGGGAAATCCTGCGCTCAAATATTGACTTTCAAGGATATCTGCGGCATCTTTGCACTCCGACTGTTCGTTCCTCCGGCGGCTCGTGAGCCGTTCTGTTCTGGAAAAACAGGCGGAGATTATCCTAATCAGGAGGATGGAAGCATGCTCGTCGAAAAAATAAATACCGATTATCGATTTACCAGTCCCACCGTCGATGGCGCCTTTGTCGTCAAAATGACCCTGGGCAAAGACAAATCTGAATATCTGCAGACCATTTGTGTGGCTATGTCAGCGTCCTTCCGGAAGCGCAAACTCGAGCCGGGCACCATCCGCGCCTCGATTGGAGAAGTCCGCTGGAAAAACTTCATGCGCATGAAGAAGCTCAAGCTGGACTCCATGTTCATTGAGCCGCATGCCAAGGGCTTCATCCCACAGAATTTTTAGTCCGCCCGCCGCCGCCATGGGGTGGCCCCCCGTCGGACACCAATCCAAAAACACGAAGAGGAGAAATAAGAAATGCTATACCTGAATGAAAAAGACCTTAAATCCATGGGTCTGAACTGGAATGAAACCATCGACGGCATCGAACAGACCGTTCATTGCCTGGAAACAAACGACTACGCTCAGCCGATTAAGCCCTACCTGCGCTATCGGGACCCCATCAACCGCTTCATTGCCCTGATCGCCTTTGTCGGCGGTAAAGTGAATCTCGCGGGCCTCAAATGGATTTCCAGTTTCCCCAAAAACATCGACAAGGGTCTGCCCCGCGCGCACGCCGTGGTGGTTTTGAACGAAGCCGACACCGGCGCTCCCGAGGCCGTCATCAATACCGCTCAGCTGAGCATTGTGCGCACGGCCTCCGTGTCCGGCCTGATGATCCGCTACTTTGAGAAGGCCCGTCCGATGACCAAGGCGAATGTCGCCATCATTGGCTGGGGTCCGATCGGCCGTCACCACTACAAGATGGCCTGCGAAGTCCTGAAGGACAAGATCGACAAGATTACGCTGTTTGATGTCCGTCCCATCGATCCGGCCACCATCGACGGTCCTTACAAGGACAAGACGGTCATCGCCAAGACCTGGCAGGAAGCCTATACCGACGCCGACATCTTCATCACCTGCACCGCCTCGCCGGCCCCGTATGTGGATCTGAAGCCGAAAGCGGGTTCCCTGCAGCTCAACTGCTCCCTCCGCGACTTCAAGACCAGCATTCTGGACCACACCAAGGCCATCATCGTGGATGATTGGGAAGAGGTCTGCCGCGAGAAGACCGACATCGAAATGATGAGCATCGAACGCGGCCTCAAGGAAGAAGACACCAAATCCATCATCGATGTCGTCTGCAACGACGTCATGTCCACGTACGCTCCGGAAGAGGCCATCATGTTCAACCCCATGGGCATGGCCGTCTTTGATATCGCCATTGGTCGCTACTACATCGACAAGGCCCGCGCCAATAACATCGGCCAGGAACTCGACTAATCTCGGGCCACCCCCGAAAGTAAGGAAAATATTATGAGTAAAAAAATCTATGACAGCATGTTGGAACTCATCGGGAACACCCCGATGGTCCGCCTGAACAAAATCTGCAAAGGTCTGGATTCTGAAATCCTGTGCAAACTGGAATATATGAATCCCTCCGGAAGCCTGAAGGATCGCATCGCCTATGAGATGATCCGGAAGGCCGAGGAATCCGGCGAACTGAAACCCGGCGCCACGATTGTGGAATCCAGCACGGGCAACACCGGCTTTGCGCTCTCCAGCGTGGGCCGTGCGATGGGCTACAATGTCCGCATCTACGAAACCATGCCTGGCAAGGCGGGTTCCGAGAAGAAGAAGATGATGGAAAATGTCGGTGCCGAAGTGTGCCTGATGGAGCCGGAAGATATCGAGGAGATGAAGGAACGAAGCATTGCCGGATCGGAAGTGGAACTCCCCGGCCGCCAGCGTTGCTTTGACGTCGAGCAGGAGAGCGATGGCAAAATCTGGTGGGCGCGTCAGTTCGCCAACCCGCAGAACTGCGAATCTCACTATATCACCGCACAGGAAATCCTGGAACAGACCGACGGCAAACTGGACGTTTTCGTGCAGTCCATCGGAACCGGCGGCAGCGTCTACGGCATCGCCAAGGTTCTGAAGGAAGCCTGCCCGAATGTCAAGGTCATCGGCATCCAGCCCGCCAGCTCGAAAGAGCCCTGGACCGCCGGCATGGACTTCCCCAAAACGGATATCAAGGGCGGCATCGTTTCCGACATGCTGGCGAACCCGGACCTCGTCGATGAGCTCGTGATGATCACCGATGAGCAGGCCCGCGCCATGACGCATCGCATCTGGGAAGAGGAAGGCCTGTACTGCGGCGTCTCCTCCGGAGCCAACGTCCACTTCGCGATGGAAGAGATCAAGAAGTCGTCCGGCAAGTTGCGCGTGGTCACGCTGATGTGCGATCACATGAACCGCTACCTGTCCGACGAACGCTACGTAACCTAGTCACAGGCTGACAAATCGCCCCGATGCAGCTTGCCTGCGGGATGGGTACAGAAGAAAGTTTTCCACACTGTGGAAAACTTTCTTCCATACTATGGAAAAGAGGAGTGGCGCTGAGGCTAGGGCCGTAGGGGTGTGTTGTCGATGAGGCGGGGGGAGCCGACCCTGACGGCGAGGGCAATCAGCACGGGGGCGGTGATGGGGCCATCCAGCGGCTGCAGGGTTTCGTCGTCGACGATGGAGACATAGTCAATCTTCGCATCTGGCTCGCTCTCGATAAGTTTTCGCATGGCAACCGTGATGGCGTCGGGGTTGCGTTCGCCGGCGGCAAAGAGACGTTCGGCTTCATCGAGGGCCCGGCGCAGGCAAGTGGCCTGCGGGCGCTGCTCCGCGGTGAGATATTGATTGCGGGAGGAGAGGGCCAGGCCGTCCGGCTCCCGAACGGTGGGGCCTGCCACAATCTCGACCGGGAAACGCAAATCCCGGACCATCCGTCGGATGACGCGCAGTTGCTGGGCATCCTTTGCTCCAAACACAGCGAAATGGGGAAGGACGATATTAAACAGCTTGGCCACGACGGTGCAGACTCCATCGAAATGACCGGGCCGGGCCGCTCCGCACAGCGTGCGGGACAGGGCGCTCTCCGTCACGCTGACACTGGCGCCTTCCGGATAGATGTCCTCTAGCGCAGGATGGAAGAGAAGGTCGGCTCCGGTTTCTTCGCACAGTGCACGGTCCCGTTCAAAGGTCCGGGGATAGGCATCGAAGTCCTCGTTGGGGCCGAACTGCATCGGGTTGACGAAGAGGGAGACGATGACGACATCGGCCTGTTCGCGGGCGATGCGGATCAGCGAAAGGTGGCCTTCGTGGAGGTTGCCCATGGTCGGGACAAACCCGATGCGTTTGCCCTGAGCGCGGAGTGCCAGGACCGTTTGCTGCATGTCGGCTGCGGTGGAAATCGTTTTCATAGGGCAGGCGTTTATCGTGGCGTCGGGATCAGTTTGCCGCAGCTGCGCAGCATACCGGTCCGTGCGGACAGTCGGAACCATTTGGCCGCCTGGCCGAGATCCCTGGGCACGCCAAGGCCTTCTTCATAGATGCGCCCAAGACGATATTGGGCATCGACAGAATTATTTTTGGCGGCTCGCTGAATCCACTTCAGGGCTTCTCCAGGATCGGCGGGAACCCCGCGGCCCTGTTCATACATGCGGCTCATGGCGAACTGGGCATCCGGATCGTGCTCTTCGGCTTTTTTTCGGCACTGCTCGGCCGCGAGACGGAAGTACTCGGCCGATTTCCGGTTGCTGGGATTGACCCCGATGCCGGCGGCATAGATGCGCCCCATCTTGTTCTGGGCGTCCCCATACGATTGTTCCGCGGCCAGACGATACCAATGCGCGGCTTCCTGTTCATCCTTGGCCACGCCGATCCCATACTCATACATGCGGCCGACCTGAAACTGCGCGGTCTGAAACCCCTGTTTGGCCAGTTCCAGTCCCTGCTGGAACTGTTCGCGGGTTTTAATCTTGTTTTTAGCATTCTGTTCGCCGCTGGCGGCGGCCTTGATATACCAGGCTTGTGCGGTCTGGAAATCCCGGAAGACGCCCTGGCCGAACTCGTAGAGATGGCCCAGACGATATTGGGCCTGGGCGCTTCCGCTTGCCGCGGCCCGGGTGTAGAGTTCCGCGGCTCTGGCGGGGTCAGACGGTATGCCGTGGCCGTATTCCAGCATGCGCCCAAGCTGGAGCTGCGCCTGCTCATCGCCCGTTTCTGCCGCTTTCTCAAACTGTATCAGGGCGGCGGTAAACCATTCTTCCGCTTGGGCCTTTTCTGTTTTCAGGCCTTTTCCCCATGCCAGGTGACGCCCCCAAGCATATTGGGCGGTGGGGTCTCCCGCTTCGGCCTGTTTTTTGATGTCAGTCCAGCCGGTGGATTTTTTCATGGAATTGCCTTTCTCCTGCTTGTCATGTGCCGGGATGGAAAGGGGGAGTCTGCACCTTGTTCCTGTGTCCTGTGTACGGAGATTATTTCCGGCTGAACTTGTCCAGAAACCAGCGTTTAAGAATGGTTTTGTTGAGCTGATTGACCGTCGCCCCGGTAGATGACGTTGCGTCAGCGCGCTTTTGCGCCCATGCCCAGTTGTCGCGAATGGTGGCGGATTCGATGTCGGGGTGCCGGGAAACCACCAGGGTGACCAGTCGCTCGACATGGGGCTCTTCACGGTAATCTTTTGGCTTGTCCTGCATTTCGGGAGACTGGCGCCACCAATCGGACTTCTCGATGGACCACATGTAGTCGTCGAACAGAAACCATCCGCCGGGTTTGAGTAACTGCATGGCGAGAGTAAAGGCGCATACATCCGTCTCCCAGAAATGCGATCCATCAAGAAAAATGAAATCATACTTGGGCTCGCAGACATTCTCTCGGGATTGTTGTTCGATGATTTTTTTCAACTCCCAGGTATAGGAGACTTGCGAGAAAATCGGATCGACGTACGATTGCAGCTTAGTTTTTTCCAGACTTTGCAGAATATTGGGATTATCTTCGTGATGACGCACCACTTCCAGATCGATGGAGGTGAGGTGGCCTGCCCCGACTTCATCCAATGCGGCGGCGATTACACAGGAGGTTTTCCCATAGAGGAATCCGAGTTCTAAGCACTCGGCTGGCTTTGTATCAGCTATCCAGTCATAGAGGACTCGGCACTGGCTTTTTTCTGTGCAGGGGAGGTCTTGGATGAGGCTGTAGACGTCATTGAATTTCATAGGAATGCCTTCTCGTTGGATCGGTTGTTTATAGTGATTCGACTTCAGTCGCTGTATTCGTTTTCCGGACCGGGAAAAGCGGAGGTGGTGACTTCGGATTTATAGGTGGCCGCGGCGGCGGTAATCTGACTGCCCAGATCGACATAGCGCTTCACAAATTTGGGGGAGAAGTCGCCGGAGAGTCCGAGGACATCATTGATGACCAGAATCTGGCCGTCGCAGTCCGGTCCGGCGCCGATGCCGATGACCGGGATCTTTACCGCTTGGGCCACCTGTGCGCCCAGTGCGGCAGGCACGGTTTCGAGCACGATGGCAAAGGCCCCGGCGGCTTCAACGGCCTGTGCATCCGCGAGGAGTTGGCAGGCGGCTTCTTCGCCGCGTCCCTGCACCCGGATGCCCAGCGTCTGGATGCTTTGCGGGGTGAGACCGATATGCGCAAGAACCGGGATCCCGTTTTGCTCCAGCGCGCGAATGGTGGGGGCACGGAACTTGCCGCCTTCGATTTTGACGGCTTCGCACCCGGTTTCCTGCAGCACCCGGCCGCAGTTGAGCAGGGCCTGCTCGATGGAGGCCTGATAGGTCATAAAGGGCATGTCGGCGATCACGAGCGCGCGCCGGGTCCCGCGCACCACGGCGGCCGTGTGGCGGATGATGTCCTCGAGGGTGACGGGGAGGGTGTTGGCATACCCGAGGACCGTGGTCCCCAGCGAGTCTCCGACGAGCAGAACGGGAATCCCCGCGTCGTCCAGCAGGCGGGCGGTGCGAAAGTCATAGGCGGTGAGCGCGGCGATTTTCTCAACGCCTTTCATGGCGGTGATGGCGCGCGGGGTCAGTTTTTTAGGGGTGTCACTCATAGGGATTCCTCGGGTTACCATTGGGCCATGACGGGGCGGACTTCCTGCCCGGCCGGGAGGGCGGCCAGAATGTCGCGGACGCGGCGGTCATGGCCGGGGAGAACCAGATCCCCCCGCACATCGGTGAGGGGCTGGAGAACAAACCGCCGCTTGGTCCAGCGGGGGTGGGGGACCACCAGCCCGCCGCTGCGGATGGTCTGTCCGTTATAGTAGATGAGATCGATGTCGATGAGGCGCGGCGAATTCCGGCGGGGCGCGCGTTTCCGTCCAAGCGCGGTTTCCACGCGCTGCAGCTGTTTGAACAGCTTGTGGGCGTCGAGCGTCGTGGCGATGATGAGAATGGTATTGGTAAACGGGATATGAGCGAATTCGTCGGGCACGCCAACGGGATCGGTTTCATAGAGAGGTGCGGACGCCAGTATCGAGACCTCGGGGAGGCCTTCGATGGCGTCCCGGGCCGCGCGCAGCTGGCTGACCTGATCGTCCAGATTGCACCCGAGGCTGAGCCCCGCCTCCAGTCCACTCATTGAGGCGGGCTGGGGTTGAGGCCAAGAACATCCAGCATGCCATAGAGGGCAGGTGGGCGTCCGACCAGCCAGTCTGCCGCGCGCAGGGCGCCCAGCGCTAGGGTGTCGCGCGATGTAATGCGGTGGGAAAGCTCCACGCTTTCACCATCAGCTGCGAACAGGACGGTATGGTCACCGACGATGTCGCCTCCCCGGATGGCATGGAACCCGATTTCTTTTTCCGGGCGCTCACCGGGAATGCCGGTGCGGCCATCGATGGCCACGTCGTTGAGGTTCCATTCATATCCGCTGGCGGCGGCTTCGCCGAGGAAGAGGGCGGTGCCGGAAGGCGAATCTTTCTTGCGGCGGTGATGACGCTCGATCACTTCGCAGTCATAGCCGCGGCCTTTCAGGGCGCGTGCGGCCTGTCCCACCAGCGCATAGAGCAGATTGACACCCAGGCTCATGTTGGCGGCGAGGACAACCGGAATGGATTCAGCGGCCTTCGCGATGGCGGCTTGTTCTGTGTCGTCCAGGCCGGTGGTGCCGACAATCCATGGGACGCCGGCGGCCGCGATGACGGGGGCCACCGCCGCAGTGGCCGTGTGGAAACTAAACTCAATGGCGATGTCCGGGCCTGCGGCCAGCGCCGCGGCAAGATCGCTGCTCAGCGGAATTCCCGCCACTCCTGTGCCGGCGGCCGTGCCGATGTCGGTGCCGATCAGGGGAGAGTCCGCGCGGTCCACTGCGCCCGCCAGTACGAGGCCCGGAACGGCTTCAGAGGCGATCAGGCGGGTCATGGCCAGACCCATGCGTCCGCCTGCGCCAATCAACAAGACCTGGATAGGGCTCTTACTCATGCCGGCACACCACTCTTCTGCAGGACGGTGCGGAGCTGTTCATGTGTGGTTTCGGCCATCTCGCAGAGGGGCAGGCGATACACGGCATCGGAAATACCGGCCATCTCCATAGCGGCCTTCACGGGAACCGGATTGGTCTCCAGGAACATGGCGCTGAAGAGAGGGTAGTACTTCAAATGAATGGCCCGGGCTTCGTCCCAGCGACCGGCGGCGGCGGCATGCACGAGATCCGCGACCACCTTGGGCACGAGGTTGGCGGCCACACTGATGACGCCGCATGCGCCCACCGACATCATCGGCAGGGTGAGTCCATCATCGCCGGAGAGCACTTCGATTTCACAGGCGGTCTTGATCTGGCTGACGCGGTCCACGCTGCCCGCGGCTTCCTTCACGCAGACCACATGGGGGTGCTTCGCCAGTTCGACCACCGTCGGAATCGCGATTTCGGTGCCGGAGCGGCCCGGCACATTGTAGAGCACGATGGGCAGGCCGAGGTCGGCAACCGCTGAAAAATGGCGGATCAGACCGGTCTGGGTCGGCTTGTTGTAATAGGGGGTGACCTGCAGGCTGCCATCGGCACCGGCATCCTTGGCCCGCTGAGTCAATTCGATGGCTTCCGCGGTGGAGTTGGCTCCGGAACCCGCGATGATCTTGACACGCTTGGCGGCAGCCTCGATGACGGTCTGGATGACCTTTCCGTGCTCCTCCATCGTCAGGGTCGGAGATTCTCCGGTGGTTCCGACCGGGACAATCCCGTCGATGCCGCCTGCGATCTGCAGCTCGACCAGCTCACGGAGCTTATCGTAATCCACGGATCCGTTGGAGTGAAATGGGGTGACTAATGCGGTATATGCGCCTTGAAACATGTGTTCTGCCTTTAATTTGTTAATTGAAAGTCCCATTTTGGTAGAAAAAGGGGAAAAGAACAGCAAAAAAAGCGATGGGAAAACAATTGCGGCAACAGGGGAGGCTCCGCTATGCTACGAAGCTATGTCTAAAGAAGAATCCCAGGCCACAATGCGAATCGATATCACCCCGGCGATGCTGGAGCAGCTCCAGCAGGCGCCCGCCCCCGGCGGGGTGCGCTTATCGACCCACTCCGGCGGACTTCAAACCTCGCCAAACCCGAGCAAAACGGGCGTGATCCGGATTCCCGCCTCTCCGGCGGCCCGGCGGCTGGGCGGCGAGGATTTTCAGGTGCTGCTGCAGAGCATCTACGATGCCGTGTTCATCACCGATCCGCATGGAGTCATCAGCGGTGCGAATGTGCGGGCCGAACAGTTTTTCGGCACAACGCGGGCCGAATTGTGCAAAAAGAATGTGCTCGATTGGCTGTGTGGAGCCGATCGGAGCCTCTTGGAAACCATTTTGGGTTCGTTGGAGGGGAATCGCTTTGTCCTGATTCAGGCGCTGTGCCGGCGCACGGACGAGACCATGTTTCCCGCCGAGATTTCCGTCAGCCGCCTGGCGCTGGGCGGGAAGACCCACCTGAGTTTTTTCATTCGTGATATCACCCTGCGCAAGGAATCGGAAGAACGCCTCAAAACCGGATATAACGCGCTGCAGAACTCCGGCAGTGGCATTGCGGTGGCCGATGTGGAAGGCGGCATGGCGGGCTATGTGAACCCCTCGATGCTGCAACTGCTCGGGTTGGACTCTGCCGAAGAAGCCTATGAATACATGTTCCGACAGTTTCTTCTCGATGAGGCGCTGGCGGCGGATATGATTGAGGCCTCGCAGGCGGGGGAGACTTGGACCGGCGAACTGGAAATGAAGCGGAAAGACGGGGCGCCGTTCTTTGCCCAGGCCTCGATGGCTCCCAATCTGAATCCGGATGGCGCCATGACCGGCATCGTCATCTCTCTGGTCGATGTGACCCCCCAGCGGCAGGCGCAGCAGCAGCTGGAGTCCTATGCCGCCCAGCTGCGCCAGAAAAATGCTGAAATGGAAGCGGACCTGCGGATGGCGCGGGATCTCCAGTATGCGTTCCTGCCGTCGTCCTATCCCACGATTATCTCTGGGAAACCGGGGCCCGCCTCCCGGCTGGAATTTGCGCATGTGTATCATCCCAGCGGACTGGTCGGCGGCGACTTTTTTGATATCCTGCCCGTTTCGGAGAACAGCGTGCTGATTTTTATGGCCGATGTCATGGGGCACGGAGCGCGGGCCGCGCTGGTGGTGGCCACCATCCGCGGACTGCTTGAACAGATTGCAAAAGAAACGCAGGAACCCGGTGAGTTCATGACGCGCCTGAATGCGGCCTACTCCAAGATTTTCAGCACGGCCAACGAACTGATGTTTGCGACGGCCTGCTGCGTCAGCTTTGATCTAGCCAAGGGACAGATTCAGCATGCGAATGCGGGACACCCCTTGCCGATGGTGGTGGGGCCGGACGGTAAGATCTCCATTGCCCGGGTGTCCAAAGAGGCCCTGGGACCGGCGCTGGGGCTGTTCGGCGATGCTGTCTATCAGCACATCACCACAGATTTGATGCCGGCGAAGCGGGTGCTGTTCTACACCGACGGGCTGACGGAAGCCCGCAATGACCAGCAGGCAGAATATGAAGAGTCCGGGATGATGGCCGCGATGCAGGCGAATCTGGACAAGCCGATGTCCGCTTTATTGGATGCCGTAGTGCGCGACGCGGTGGAGTTCACGGGGACGCCCGTGTTCGAAGACGATGTTTGCATCCTGGGTGTGGGCTACACCGGGGATTAATTTAACGAACCGACAAGGGTGGATATGAAGATGAGCAAGGTGAAATTGATCTGGGTTGTGGCGATGGGACTGGCTTGGAGCGGCATCTGTGCCGAGGCGCAGACGCGGGCGATCCAGCCCTCCCCGGCCTATTATCAGGGCGGCGCGTATACACGGTCGGCCGCGGAGCCTGCACAGGTGGTGGCCCCGGCTCCGGTTCAGCAACCGGCCTATCGCTATGAGCCGCAGCCTCAGCTGACGCTGGCACCCGCCACCGCCTATGAAGAAGAGGAAGATTTCGAAGAGGGCATCTACTGGCCGTGGGGACAGAAGTGGCCCGGTCTGGCCCTGGGCCCTAAAATCGGAACGACGGGCATCGGCCTGGACCTGATTTTCGGCGTCAATCCCTACCTCAATCTGCGAAGCGGGGTGAACTTCGGCTCGTTCACCTTGAACTCGAAGCTGGGGGATGTCGAATACGACATGGACCTGGACCTGGTCAGCATCCCGCTTCTCATTGATCTTCATCCCTTCGGCAACCATTTCCGGATCACGGGCGGGGCCTATATCCAGCCCGGTAACAAAGCCCAGCTCAATGCGACCCCCAGCACACCGGTGCAGATCGGCGAGCACCTCTACCCGACCGAAGTGGTCGGGACGCTCAGCGGGGAAGCGAAATTCAGCAATGTGGTCGCGCCTTATCTGGGCATCGGCTTCGGAAATGCTGTCGATGAAGACCAGATGCTGACCTTCATGGTGGACTTCGGCGTGATTTTCCAATCCTATGAGGTCAGCCTGACCTCCAACGGCGCGGGGATGGAGACCCCGGTGGACACCTTCCGCGTGGATCTGGCGAAGGAAGAGGAAAATGTCCAGAGCGATCTGGACAGCTTCAAAATCTACCCCGTGCTGACCTTTGGTGTGGCCTATCATTTCTAATCAGAGGCGGACCGTCGCCTTGTGAGGTAGAATCAGTCTAATGAAGTCCGTACGACATCTGTTGCTGTGCCTGGTCTGTATAGCCGCCACGGCCAGTGCGCAGACCAATGGAATCTTTGCTGATTTCTCCACGTCAATGGGCGACTTTACCGTCTTTCTGAATCATGAAGCTGCTCCGCGGGCGGTCGCCAGCTTTGTCGGCCTGGCCACCGGGGACAAAGGCTGGGCGGATGAGGCCGGCAATGTCTGGCTGGACCGGCCGTTCTATGACGGATCGCTGATTCACCGGATTCCCACAAATACCGCAGGGGTCCCATTGGCCATTCAAGGGGGAGGAATTCCGCACTTGGCATTATCGTATACGAAATTGACGAATGGCCCCGCAGAGACAGATGGAGCTGCGGGTACCTTTACAACAACGAATCCACCGGGCATAACGACAAATAACTTTGTTGGTGAGGTCCCATTCACCACCTTTAACGCAGCTGCCGTTCCAACCAACTATACCTATGGGTCAATCACTGTCTCGACCAATGCTCCTGCTGTCACCCGTACGGTCATTCAGCTATCAGCGTGGTCATCCAATGCGACCACATTTGTGGCCGATAGTTATGGGGAAGAGACATGGTATACCAACTATACCCTGCAGGAGATAGAAACCACTAACTTTGCCACTATTTATACCGTGACCACCAATTTGAGTGCTTTGCCGGAAGTGCTGGACCATTATGTTTCACTGAGCATGGCTAGCACCAATTTTGCATGGATTCCTGCTGGGAATACTAATTTTTCCAATGCGGGATACTATATGCTGGATGAGTCGACCAATGGTCTGATCCATTTCAACGGGGTCATTTCCATGGCCAATTCCGGCCCGAATACCGATGGTTCACAATTCTTTATTATGGCAACAAATGTACCGGAGTGGGATGGGAGTTATACGGTATTTGGTCATGTGACCACGGGCATGAATGTGGTGACATCCATTGCGGCCGTTTCGGTTTCTGGCAGCGGATCTCGCCCTGTCGAGGATGTTGTCGTCAGTAATGTTTTAATCCGCCGGCTGGGAGAAGATGCGATTAATTTTAATATCGCTTCGCAAGGTGTGCCCATTGTCGAGTCGGGTCCTATTGGAGTAGTCAGTACGGATACTACGATCCGAGTCGAGCTGGAGATCCCTCCATACTCTGAGATTTTGTTTCGAACATCTACAAATCTTCATCAGGTATGGGATGTGGAGGATTGGGGGTATCAGACCAATGGAGTTCCAGAGGTAAGGGCCGTCACCACCAATAGTGAGCGCATGGCTTACTTCCATACGTCCTGTGTGAATTATCCGGATGCCTGGACGGCTCCCACCAACTATACGGGACACACGTTTTCTTTCACTTGGGAGAATGCCGCTCCAGCCGTGGACTATCAGGTTCAATTCTCATCGGATACCAATACACCAAGCACGTGGTCTAAGACGCAGGGAACGAATTACGCCTCAGGAGCACTGTTCAGTTACCCGTCCCCTCAATGGACCCATTTCCCATATTCGGCGAAGCTGTTTTTCGCCGATAATCTAGGGCAGTACTCCTATTCGTTATGGTTTGATCCGGGCAACGTTACAAATCGTTTCACAGGCATTTGGACCGAATGGGGTGGTTCTCAGCACGGTCTTATCGGTGTTTTCACAGTTATAGATCCTTAGCTCCTTTCCCCGTTTTGTGGGGGCAGCCTCCGAAAGGCAAAACACAAGTAAAAACGTTTTATTAATACGTTATTCTATTGCCTTCCCTTACAAAACTGTGCCATCGTCAACTTTTTGAGGCGGGTGTGCCCTCGATTGAGAACTACTAAGGAGCGCGACATGAAGATGAAATGGCTGATGGGATGCTTGGCGGGACTTTTAATCAGTACGGGGAGCGCGATGGCGGCTCCGGGCGTGCTGGCCACGGATGACGCAGGGAACTACACCCTCGTCTCCTTCACGAATCAATCCACTGCAGGCACAGGCTTCGGCGTCTGGGATTTATGGGGCGAACCCGCCACGCTGGGCGACTCCACGGCCGGTGGCGGCGGTGATCTCAATTCCACCAATGGCTATTCGTTCCGCTTTATGGGCGATGGGGCCGATGGCTGGTGCAACGGCAGTCGCAATCTGTCGGGTGCGATGGAAACCGGCGATGTCCTGAGCTTCAC
Source organism: uncultured Verrucomicrobiota bacterium (assembly GCA_964526745.1). GTDB lineage: Bacteria > Verrucomicrobiota > Kiritimatiellia > CAIQIC01 > Lenti-01 > Lenti-01. The sequence goes on along the minus strand of CAZGMQ010000025.1, from coordinate 1,950 downwards.
CTTCACCTATAATTATGATGGCGGCGGCCGGGGGGTCGACCTGTTTGGTGCCGGTGGACAAATCGCCAATCTGATCCATGTCAGCGGCGGCAATTCCTTCAGTGTGAACGGCACCGAAATTTCTACCGATTATTCACCGGGAGCCGTGGTTGCGGTTGAAATTACGCAGTTGACTAACGGCGTTCAGGTTTACCTGACCCGCGAGACCAACGGGACAGAGAACCTCAACTACACGACCAACATTCTCAGCGCAGAACCGGCGAACAAGTTCGGCCTCTATTGCGGCGGCTACACCTGTGACCCGGCCGACAACGTCAACTACGCAATTTTCATGAACGACATCCAGGTGGTGGGCGAACCCCGCACCAGCCTGAACTTCACCGACGGCATGTGGAATCCCTCTGCGGTCGGCGACTATGCCTACACACTGGTTCGCGAAGGTTTGGTCGATGATGACATTGTGCTGAGCAGCACGGATACCAATGTCCTGACCGTTCCGGCCAGTGCCATGTTTGTGACCGGCTCGAACACCCTGGTGATCACCGCCACCGTGGTCAGTGTGTCCAGCGGCCCGGCCACGATCATTGCCAGCAATGTGACCAGCGGCATGTGGGCGGAATACAATGTGACGCCTGAGGGTCCGACCTTGACCTTTACGGATGGCACCTGGGACCCATCCACGACGGGCGACTATACCTACACCCTTGAACGCAACGCGACCGTGGGCGATGACATCGTGCTCAGCAGCACGGACACCAATGTGCTGACCGTTCCGGCCTTGGTGACCTACGGTGCTGCCACCAACAGTCTGGTCTTCACGGCCGCTGTGGTCAGTGTCTCGAGCGGTTCGGCCACGATCATTGCAAGCAATACGGCCAGCGGCGCCTGGGCCGAATACAATGTGACCCCGGTCGCCCCGGCCCTGTTTTTCACGGACGGCACCTGGAATCCCAGTACGGCCGGCGACTATGTCTATACCCTTGAGCGGCTGGGTGACGTGGATGATGCTGTTGTGCTCAGCAGCACGGATACCAATATCCTGACCGTTCCGGCCGGAGCATCCTTTGGTCCGTCCACCAACAGCCTGACTTTCACCGCAGCCGTGCTCAGCGTGACCAGTGGTGTCGTTTCCATCTACGCCAGCAATGTCACAAGCGGGGTGTCGGCGGAGTATATTGTGACCCCCGTTGCCCCAGCGCTGTTCTTTTCCGCAGGGACAGCCAACCCCGATGCGGTGGGTGATTATACCTATACCCTTGAGCGGCAGGGAGCGGTGGACGACGTGATCGTCCTGAGCAGCACAGATACCAATATCCTGACGGTTCCAGCCGGTGCCACATTCGGTCCCGCGACCAACAGCCTGACATTTACGGCAGCCGTTTTGAATCTCTCTGGCGGTGCGGTCACCATTATCGCGAGTAATGTGGCCAGCGGGGTATCGGCTCAGTATATCGTGGCTCCTGTAGACAAAGGGCCAACCCTGGGTCCCCTGAGCTATACCGCGGGAGACCTTACCATTTCGGTTCCGGCGGGTACTCTTCCCGGCACCGTTTATGGTGCGGACTGCTCGCTGGTGGCCGGCGAATGGGTATGGGGTGTGCTGACGAACGGGGTGGACTACACCATAGACAGCACGACCAATGTCGTGATTCCGACGGATCTCCCTGCGCCGAACCGCCGAATCCTTCGTGTGGATGTGATTGAATAAGGCGTTTTCACCTGACTCACAGCCGGTTCCGCTCCCGCGGAGCCGGCTTTTTTGTGTCCTCGGGCTGTTTGGCGGCGAGAAAACATGAAAACCAGCCCTTTTTGGCAAAAAATAGACGAAAAAATGAATTTTATGGTATTTCCCGGTTCAAAAATGCCGATTTACCCCCATTTTTCATCGTTTTAGTCCCCACGGTCTAGTGGCTAACGCAACAGAGGGTCATGCGATAAGATAGGCTCTTC
>CAZGMQ010000024.1:14629-45451 GCA_964526745.1 uncultured Verrucomicrobiota bacterium | reverse complement strand
TCGACAAAGCCCATGCCGGAATCAACACAAACAGGAGAATCTGGGAACCCGTCACCAACAGCCATGGCCAGAGCAGACTCACCGCCAACCCCTTTTCCAACCATCAATCGTTCCGGCAGCCGTCGCCCAGCGGCCGCGCAGAATTTCTGCGCACAAGCGATATCCCGTAATAAGGAAAGCCACCCAAAAGGGAAACCGGGCATGGGTACGCAAAAGCCGCACGTATCCCGCTCGATAATAAGCCGCCCGCAAGCGGCTCATCCCGCCAATGGTTGCCGAACCCAGATGGCGAATCGGCGCTCCTTCCACAACACCCAGCACCCACCCTTTCTTTCGCGCGCGCAGGCTCCAGTCCGCATCCTCAAAGAAGAAGAAATAGCCTTCGTCTAGCATCCCGATCTCTTCCATCGCCTCCTGCCGGATCAACAGGCTTGCGCCACAGATATAATCAATCTCCATGGAGGACTTCGGTTCGCGTGGAATATACAGGGGAGCGCGAAGTTTCTTTCCCGCGTGGACCCGATGCGAATGCCCCTCATCTCCCTCTACCATGCTGCACCCCACGGCAGCCATCCGGGGATTGCCTACCGCCACAACCAACATGCGCTGCAACGCATCCGGCTCGCAAACCGTATCATTGTTCAACAACCAGAAAAAATCAAAAGGCCCCTGCTCCTTCGCCGCCCCGATGCCGACATTGACTCCACCAGCAAATCCGCGGTTCTCCTCCAGCCGGACTACGACGGCCTGCGGGCAAAGCCGTTGTACATCCTCCGCCGTATTTGCCGTAGACCCGTTGTCCACCACCCACACGCTCAGATTTCGATACGACTGAGCAACCAGGGAGCGGCAGCATGCCGCCGTTTCTTCCGGCCGATTCCAGTTCAGGACGATGACCGCCACTTTTGGAGTCGGATTCACGGCAATGCCTTGCCCTTCAGAAAACGCCAGATTCCCACCGCAGCAGATAACGGCCACGCCACGGATACCGGGAAATACCGGTTCAACAACTTCACATAATCCCGCTCAATCGCTAGGTCCCGTTTCCGGGAACTGACCCCCGCTTCATCATTGTAATCAGAGATAACCAGCGGAACATGCTCAAAACGGAACTGAGGGTCCTTCCAGCACGCCATGTTCAGCACCCAATCGGCCTGAATGGGATAGTCCGGATCAAACGAATAGTTACTGAACACATCCCTCGGATAAAAGAGAGCCTGTTGGCAAATGTTTTTCAGCGCGAGCGTGTATCGGTTGAATTGCCCAGCATAGCGTACTTTTTTCCCCGTCATCCAGACATCACCATAATACAGGGTTCCGCGATCACTCAATCGCGTGGTCATTTCTCGCAGAACGCCCTGTCTCAATCGATCGTCCGCCCCCAGAAAGATTACCCAATCGCCTTCCGCCCGTTTCACCGCCTTGTTCATCGCGTCGTAAATACCCGAATCCGGTTCGCTGATCCAGCGTACTTTCGCTCCGGCGTGCTCGCGAAGGAGATCCACCGTTCGGTCGCTGGAATTTCCATCCACCACCCAGTGTTCATAATCGGCCCCGTCCTGTTCCACCACACTCGCCAAACAATCAACGATATGGGCTTCGGCGTTTCGCACCACGGTGATGACCGAAATCAGAGGTGACTTTTGTTTCGTGAGTTTCGGCATTTCAGCCTCTGTTTCCCTGCGCGCGCCAAATCCCGATCGCTTCCTCGTACACAGCCCTCATGCCCGACACATGGTGGGCGACCCCATGCCGCTCCTCCACCAGCCGCCTTCCGTTGTCCGCCATCCGCGCACGGGCCACCGGGTCATTTACCAACGCCTCAATCCCTTTGCGTAGATCGTCGGCATCGCCAGATCGCACCAGATAGCCTGTCTCGCCATGTCGGATCAATTCGGAAACACCTCCAACATCGGTAGCAACAGAGGGGCATCCACAAGCCATGGCCTCAAGCAACACTCGAGGCTGGTTGTCGGCGCAGGTCGGATAAACAAACAAGTCCGCCGCCGCAAAAAATTGAGCAATCGTTTTCTCGTCTTCATGATATCCCAAAGGAATCACTTGAATCCCCCCTATTGACTCCCCAAGGCCCTCGCCTTTTCCTAAAACAGCCAACACCAAATGGTCCGCCGACAAACCCTTCAATGCAGCCAGCAACAAGCGAAAATCCTTGAAAGGATTATCCAACGACTCCGCCGCAAAAAGAAGGATCGTTGCATCGATCGGCCAACCCAGTTTCCGGCGCACTGTCGCTTTGTCTCGGGGCCGATATATATCCGTATCGATGGCGTTGGGCACCTTACGAACGGGCCTCTGTCCCAAAATGCTTTCCTCGGCCAGATCTGTCAGCCATTGGCTGGGTGCGGTCACCAGCATCTTTGAGCGCCTATAGACGTTTTGTTTCAGCTTCCATTCCCAATGGGTGGCATCCCGGCGGATCGGCGGATCAATTTCAGGATGTGGACATTGGCCGCACCCAGTGCGCCACCGAGTGCACTCAAAACTATGCGCGCAGTGACCTGTCAGCCCCCACATATCGTGTAAAGTCCAGACCGAAGGCTTTAGACGTGTCAGCCCAGGCAAAGCCAGATAATTGAAATATCCCCCATGCAGATTGTTGTAGTGCACGACATCCGCTTCACGGAAAAAGGGATGCTCCGCCATCCGGCCTGTGTTAGGAATTCCCGCATAGTTCAATCCTGCCAAATTCAAGCCGTGATAGGTCAGCATTCCCCACCAGGGCATGGGCTTCATAACCTCAACACCCTCTTGCGGAGGCATTCTGCGGCCTACCAGCACACGCGATCCGCATCCATCCGCCTGCAACGACCGATGCAGCAGGAGCAAACTTTTCGCCGCGCCCCCACGGGTGATGGTGGTTGTGACGTGCAAAATGTTCATGCCGTGGCTTCCAATTTTCCAGGAAGAACCCCTGTTATTCTGAAGATTTTGATCATCCGCACCCCCAGAATCCAAACCGAAAATTCCCGTATGGTCCTCTTGCGGTCCTTCCGACCCCAATTGTCACACAAGACTAGATGGTGGATTAATTCCAATAAACGGTTGGTCATCACCTCCACATCTCCGAAGGGCACCAGTAAATGAGCATCCACATGTTCCTCAACCAGCACACGGCATAATCGATGCGTAGCCACCGATGGCCCACCGCTAGCGGCATATAAATTGACGAGTAACGCCTTCATCTTAATCCTCCCATCAAACGGGCTTTGATCGATGCGATCCGAACCGTCCCTCGACGTTTCCACGCCTGCTTCCCATAGGAAGCTAAGGGACTTGAAGAGTACAACTTCCAAGTCGCCCCCTTTAGCGTTCGGACCGTACTCATCGTCATCCGAAACCAGACATAGTGGAGGATATCTTCCAATGCCTCATCTGAATAGATGTGGCATTGCTTGTTTGCCGCAGCCAGTTTTATCAGCCAGGCTTCTGTCTGAGCAAAGGAATCCGGAGAGGCAGACAGTGTTCCCATGGATGCGCCACGATGAATTCTCAGTTCCTCTTCCGAGGGCTCCATCCCCATTTGAATAAGCAGGGCTTGCTGGACTCGACAGGTCTGTGCATCCATGTCTGACCACTCCCCGCCCGTCATGCTGTTGTCATGAATACGGTAATCAATCAGCACCTGAGAAAGATTATCACAGGGGAATTTTTGAAGCACACGCGACCAGAGCTCATAATCCTCGGTTGGATAGAAGGAACCATCATAGCGTAAGCTTTCACGAACAAACCATTTCCGCCGAAACAACACCGTGGGATGCGCAAATGGCGTATAGAATATTGAAAAGGCCTTCAATTCATCTGCTCCCGACGGAAATTGAAGAATTTTTTCCGGGGCCGAACCGAATGACCGCACCCAGCTGCCGCAACAGGCAACAGCAGGATGGTCATCCATAAATTTCACCTGAGAGGCTAATCGGTCCGGGTGCATCCGGTCGTCTGCATCCATTCGCGCGATATACTCCCCACGCGCCTCATCCAGTCCCCGGTTCAACGCATCGGATAACTTGAGACGGGTCTCATTCCTGAGTACGCGCAAACGAGAATCCTGACAGGCCGCCAATAGTTCTGGTGTGCGGTCCGTCGAACCATCATCCACAGCCAACAGCTCGAAGTCGGTCATCGTCTGCTTCCAGATACTGTTCAGCGTTTCTTTCAAAAATACTTCTGCATTCAGGACCGGCATCAAAACGGTCACCTTCGGGGCACTCATAATGCCACCCCTTTAGCCAAAGAGGTAAAGATGCGGGCATGGGCCTCAACCCAGTCCTGTGAAGAAAAGAGTCGAATCGCTCTCGCCCTGGCCTGGCGCGCCAGCGTGTCCCGATTTTCCAGCGCGCTTAGAATTCCGGCGGCCACCTCATCGGAGGAAGGAATATGCATCTGATCAAAGCTTTCCTCTCCAGGAATGCCCACGCCGCCTTCATCGCCAACCAGTTCAGGCACGCCGCCAGTTAAGGAATAGATGACCGGGACGCCGCAGGCCATTGCCTCCACTGCCAGACGGGGACAGGGGTCCTGAACCTTTAGATGCACCAGCAAATCAGCCTGCTGTATGATCAAAGGAGCTTCTGTTTGAGAATAGGGGCCTGAGAACTCAACCACCTCTGCCAGCCCCAACTCGCGGACCCATCCGCGCGCTTCCGCTTCAGCATCCGGCCCCCACACCAAACGGCCGGCGACAATCAAGCAAGCATCCGATTCCTCACTGCGGATCGCCGCCAAGGCTTCAATGACCCGTTTCACGCGGTAGGCATCGTGATGACTTCCTGCCGCCAGCAGCACCGGGGCACGTGTGGATTGATCAAATCCTTCACGGGGCAAAAAGTTCTCCGTATTCACCGGATTATACAGCACCTCCCCAGGACCGTTCCGGGGTCCTAGAAACTGTTCTGCACACCGCCTGCAAAATTCACTCTGATACACCACATGGTCAGCCATGGCATAGACCCGGGCATTCGGAGCATTGATAGCTTTCCATCCTTTACCCGCCCACGCCGGGTAGGCCACCCCATTCTGATTCAGCACAAATCGTCCGCGCGCACGATGAACCGCACGTGCCAGTAATCCGCGCCGATCAGGCAGGGCACTGCTGACCATATACAGGATGTTGGCTTTTTCAATGGCATTTGGAAATTGTTCCGCAAGATCCAGGAATTTCACAATCCCACCGGAGATCAAATCCTCTCGGGATGGCAGATAATCCATCCCGTAATAGACACAAATATCTTCAGCCGAACGTAATGCACCCCAACGGCGTCTTTCGCGCATCTCGGCAACCAACCTGCGAATTCCTTTCTGTAGGATTCCCGTCATTCAAGCACTCCTTTAAAAAAGTCGGACCATAGACTCCCCTGTTGAGACCAGGAGTTTGCCTCTGCAGTTGCATGGCCGGCCTGAAGCAAAGCCGTTCGCATTTCCTGGCTTAATTCCAGAACCCGCTCAATAGAATGAACCAGGCCGTCAACATCCTCCACATCGACCATAAATCCATTATCGCCATCCCGGACCAAATCCATAGCCTGCCCCACCCGTGTTGTCACCAGAGGAATCCCACTGGCCATCGATTCCAGCACCGCCTTAGGCCCACCTTCCTGCCGTGAAGTCACGAGGCCCACATCTAATGCATGATAGTACACGGGGATATCTTCATAACTCTTTGCAAACGTATGATGGAAGGGAATACCGGCTTTCGTTAGTCCTCGCTTCACATAACCGCGGGCAGGGCCGCAAAGGAGAACAAACAACTCTGGAATTCGTCCTTTCAAGGCGCGTACGGTATCCAGCAGAATATCCGGCCCCTTGATGAACTTAGGCTCCAATCCCTCTCCCCAACCGCACCCATCTTTCTGAAAGGAACCAATTACAAAGGCATTGTCGGGAATCCCCAGGTGCCGACGCATCTGCAACCGACTTTCTGCCGTTGCCATGGAAAACAAGCCCCGGCGGATGCCGATTGGAATCGTGCGAACTTTCTCCGGCGCAATACCGCTCGACAGCACCACGTCGCGCATCTCCGAATGGCTCACCTGAATCCTCGCCCACTGGTCGTGGGTCCGGCGCAGATTCTCAAACACCTCGTCAAATTCAGCCAGCCCGCTCCCCGGCTTTCCATGGAAATAGGCAAAACAGTTCCGATGGCCCCGCTCGAACAGGGGATTAAGCAGAACAAATTGACTGGCATAAAACACGCATTGCCGACGTGAAACAGATTCCCATCCATCCCCAACCGTCCGCAATCCGATTCTTTGGCAGATCGATTCCAGATCGCGAATCTCCTCATCCAGAACCCAGCCTCCTTGATCCCCGGCGAGAATGAGGCGTGAATAGGCTCGCCATCCCCAAGTCAACGGGCTGGCGACCTGGTATGAAGCGTGACGCAACAGCCTGTGGATACTCTGGAGGTTCATCGAGCCCACTTGTCTGGCAATCTCAGGACCGCCAGGTAGCGGCTCGCCACTTCCTCAATCTTCGGAACATGGATTTTCTCCTGGAATTCGGCATGCTCCGCCGACATCCGATCCAGCAACCCGGGGATTTCTTCAGCAACTGAAAACCCCAATCCGGCCTCCCCCACGATTTCCGGATGCCCGCCGCTTTTCAGATAGATTGCCGGCAGGCCGCAGCTGAGCGCCTCGATCAGCGAGTTGGAGCAGGGGTCGCTCCGGCTCGCCGTCAGGTAGACATCCTGCTCGCGAAGCAGATCGGCCAGCCGGGTGGACGGCATCGGCGGCAACACTTGGATCCGGCTCATCGGCAAGGGCAGCCTCCCCACGAAGGTGTAGTCCACCCGCTCGAAATCCAGATTCCGGTCCAGCCACTCATAGATGTCTGCGCCTTTGTTCCGGTTGTCCGACCAACTGGCCGAGAGAACGCGCAGCTTCCGACCAGCCGGAGCCGGGGCGTGGTCCGGAGTATAAAAGATAGCAGGGTCGGCGGCATTGGGAATCACCACGGGCTCGCAAAAGCCAATTTCCATCTCTTCATGTGCTTGCAGACTGAACTGTGACTGCATGATCGTTCCGTCTGCAAAATCCTGATTCCAGTCGGCGATCATCCGGTCGGTTCCATCATCCATCCCCCGATACACCGCTAATGGACCATCTACGCGGTGAATCGTTCGGCATCCAGCACGACGAAGAAACCGGAAGCGTTCGGCATCGAAGTTAAAGGAATTCAACAGACAGGCCTGTGTTGTCTTGGAGAGGGTATTCACTTCCACACGAAAGCCCATTCGCTCCCACTCTCGTTTTAAGGCTCGCAAAAACTGATGGCCGCCACCGGCCGGGGGCGGGACAAACTCATGAAAAATCGAAATATCCCCCCGTCGGAAAGGCGCAGTGGTCCGCGCGAGGTGCCGGCTTGAAGCCCGACCCAACCGCTGCGCAATTCCTTTTCCAGGAAATGATCTCATGCCTTTGTCTCCAGCCAATCCACAATCCGTTTGGCGGCCTTTCCATCCCCGTAAGGATTTCCACCCGAAGCCATCCGCTGATAGGCCTTCTGATTCTGATCCAACCGCCGAACCGCCTGCACAATCTTCCGCCGGTCAGTGCCGACCAGCTTAGCCACACCCAGCCGGACCCCTTCGGGTCGTTCCGTGGTGTCCCGCATCACCAGACACGGCACCCCGAACGTCGGCGCCTCCTCCTGAATGCCACCGGAATCTGTTAATACCAGCCAGGCTCGCTTCAACAGGCCCACCATCACGGGATAGTCCACGGGCTCCACCAGATGAATGCGCGGATGCCCGCCCAACAGGCGTTTCACCGGCTTGCGTACATTCGGGTTCAAGTGGACCGGATAAACCAGCTCGCCATCCGGCATTAACTCCACGATGTCACGCAACGCGCAGCACATCTGTTCCATTCCCTGACCAAAGTTTTCCCGCCGATGACCGGTTACCAGAATCAAGCGGCGGCCTTTTTCCGGAGCCGGAATGTCGGCAGGCATTGTGTGCGGATGTGAACGGGTCAGCCTTACACTCATCTTCAGCGCATCCACCACGGTATTCCCGGATAGGCAAATCCGCTTTATGGGAACCCCCTCATTCCGCAGGTTTCGGACCGCCCGGGCAGTCGGGGCAAAATGGGCATCGGCCAACACACCCGTTAGCCGCCGGTTGATCTCTTCCGGGAACGGTGAATATTTGTTGTCGGTTCGCAGCCCGGCCTCGACGTGCGCTACAGGAATCTTTCGATAATAGGCCGCCAGTGATGCGGTCATCACCGTTGTGGTATCCCCCTGCACCACGACCCAGTCCGGCTTCACTTCTTCGAGAACCGGATCCAGCGCCGACAGCAGGCGCGCTGTCAATCCGCTCAACGACTGATTCTTCCGCATCACGTGAAGATCGATGTCAGGGCGTATTCCAAAAAACTGCAGCATGGGATCCAGTAACTCCCGGTGCTGACCGGTTACACAGACCACCGACCGAAATTGTTTCTTCTGGCGCGCAAGTTCTGTCAGTACCGGAGCAAGTTTTATGGCTTCCGGCCGGGTTCCCAGAATGGTCAGTATGGTTTTCACTCTTTTGACATCCTATCCAATCCGTTTTTCTACTTCCGTACAAATGTATTCAGCCACCATCTTTTTATCGTATGCCTGGGCGGCAAAGTTATAGCAGGCATCGCCCATCTCCATCAACCGACCTTTATCCGCTAGAAATGCACGCAACCACTCGGCTTTTTCCTTAAACTGGTCCATTGAGATTTTTTTCAGTACCCGGTACGACGAATGCTCGGTTAAAGGAATATCGGATTCAAATCCACCCAGGTCAGGGAATAGCTCAATGAATTGCTTTCCAGATTCAGGCATAAATGGAGGGGGGGTCTCAGTCAAAGGTGCCTGTTCAATCAACACCGGGCGTTGCAGGACAAAACTCTCCGATACTTTCCAGGGAAACAATGCATGTGGCAGTGTACAAACAGCTGTTATACGTCCTTTCGTAATATGCGAGGAAAAGGCGAGTCGGCTCAAATTGTCATGAACATTGATACCATCTACCAACTGGTTGTTTCCCCGACTAGTTAAACGGTAATAGCCTGGAATACCCGCATCACGTAATGCCTGCATGGTATGCCATCGAATCCAGAAGTGGTAGGAGGCGGGGGTTATCGGCTCATCCGGATAGACAAAAGGTGACCTTTTTCCTTCTCGAACCGGATTTTCATACACTCCCATGATATAGCAAATGTCATATGATGGCTTGTCTCTTCGCCAAAATCGACGGCGGCGTGCATCGCGTTGAAAAGAGGACAAACTTTCAGAAAAGAATAAAAAGGGTGAAAGCTTCTTCTCCTGATCTGACACTCCCTGTTCCCGCAAAATACGCCGTGCAATCCCTCGATGCAGATTGGCCTTAAAATAGACAGAGCACAATTTCAACGCTTCCAAATCAAATAACTGAACGTGATCACTCATGTCGAAAAACACCCATTCATCTCCCCATCGCACCCAGCAACTTTCATGCTCTCTGGGCTTCAACAGCCGAGGCAGGGGGCGTGGGCCCTCCGCACCACGAGCGCCCGCATACTCAACCAAGGCCGACAAGAAATGCTGGTAGAATCCATTCGATCCGCGATGGGTCAATAGCTCCGGCTCATGGATCCGGACAGGGATCATGTTTCACCCCTCTTCTCATCCTTCCGGACATCAAACTGTGGCTTGTCATTAAAAGAAGCTTTCAGTCGATCCCCTGCGGTATCCTTCGGAATATCAAATCCAAGAGGTACCACGCATTCCGAAAAACTTTGCGGTCTATTATCGCAAATAGATTTCAGGCGATCTTTATAGGATTTGATTTCATAGTAGATCAAATCTCCATGGGGGGGCGGAGTATAGTTTCCATATCGAACTCCCTTCCGAAACTTTGCTTTACAGCCAAACTCATCATTGATGATATCCGCTGCCAGCGGCACCTGCGGGGTTGCCAGTTGCAGGCATAGTTCCTTCTCCCGCACGCGATCGATCATATCATCCTCCGCTCCAAGGGAAGAATCGATCAATCTGGCTTTGGGCTTCGCAACCCGCCATGGGCCCAGCTCTTGCCAAATAGCTGTTCGCGTCAGAGAGGGAATCCCCGATCCCACTATGCCATCGCCAAACGAGCCATAGGTCCACAGACAAAAGCCCCCGGAGTTTGTAATCTTCCGCTGCCGACGCATCTTTCGCCAACCAAATCGAAACAACTCCGAACGGAAGCGTGAAAACCGATCCCAAAGTCCGGGCCGAAAGGCCCGATTAAGCGTACAAAGACGCTGTGCATCCAGGCCCACCCCGCCAATATCTGGATTTTCTTCCAGAATCTCAACCAAATCCTTCAGCCAGCCTCCACGGGTGATGAATTGCACATCCTCTGGCCAGATGAGAATGTATTGGCCTGTTGCCATCTCAACCAACTGATTCATCGCCTCGGCATGGGTCTGCCGTTGGTACACCTTGTGTTGAACCCAGTCGCACCCACGAATATAGTCCTTCAATCCCGGCTCAACCGAATCATCATCCACCACAATCCATTCCAGATTCGGATATTCGATACACTGATGCGCCGACTCCAATGTCGCCCGCAAATAGTGCATTCGTTCGCAGCTCACAAAACCCAGAGTCACTCTTGGAAAATTCAGCTCCCCACTCATGTTGCTTCTCCTTTTCCAATCCATAGCTCCAGGCACTCACTCAGATTCTTCACATACTGACTCCAACTCAGATGATCCATTACATGCTGTCGAGCTTTCATCCCCATCTCTTCACTCCGCTCTTGATGGACCAGCATGTCATCCAGCACATTCCGCATGCTCTTTTCAGATCCAGGCTCCAGCCAGCGCAGGTTCTCTCCATCCGAAAACCCATATCCTTCATGAATGGCGCCAACCCGGGAAACGGCTACAGGTTTTTCCATTGCCATGCATTGAAGAAGAGTGGTGGTCGCCCCACTATAGGAATTTTCTTTCACAGGCAGCACCACCATCCGGGCGGCTGCAATCCATGAGTATAATTTCTCAGGCGGGACCTGAAATTTCAGCTGAATGTTTTGGGGCAATGCGCGGACGGTGTCAGTCACGCCCCTCCCGGTCACGATACAAATCGATACCGCAGGATGCTGGCGGGCATATTCAATCAGCAAATCGTAATCACGCATGGGATCTGCACCAATGCTCAGAATATCCACCCCTTTATCCCCCCCCGTATGAGGACTCCACTTTTGCGTATCCACACCAAAGGGAATGAAGTGAACTTGCGCCGTCTCACCAAACCAGTGCCGGAGCCATTCTGCTTCTCCATAGCCATACGCCACAAACAAATCCACAGATGACAGCCACTTTCGGTAGCGTCTGGCTCGTGAAGGGCTTACGGCTTCCAGCGCCTGCAGGCGCTCTGGCAGCCCGATACTCACATAGACCAAGGGAGTCTTCAAATGGCCCCGCGCCTTCAGACGCATCGCCGGAAGCCCCACATTGTCCGTTGTTGCCACCACCACCTTCGCACGATTCATCTGCCACATGTGCGCCTTCACCGAACACACATCTCCCAGTCCAATCGAGGTTTTCAATATATACCGCCGGTCCCGCCATCCGTGAAGTGTCTGCCGCATACTGTTTGAACGGGGCAGACGTAGATTACAATCAACTGCCAGACCCGCTCGCCGAAAATCTTCGAATCCGAAGAGTTGCTCTCCGCCTAAGCCGCTTCCCCCGCCTTCAATCACCTGCTGAATCCTGCTGCGACGCTCGGGCATATCCCGGAATAGCATGAATATATCTGCGGCAGCTTCCTGCCGCAGAAAATATCGATTCGGCGCCAAGCTATATGCCAGCTGGTTTTTCAGCTCCGTATATCCCCCGCCGAGACCTGCCAGTTTTCCCAAATCGACAGCACGCTGCCCCCCCCCGGAAAAGGGTGAACGCCGACGAATGCATGCCGCCCGTTTTTGTGCGCGCGTAGTCGTCCGGCTCACTGGAGCTCTCCTTGATTTACCCGAATATCCATTCCATCATCATCTTTGGACATATTCATTCTCATCCAATGCAAGACCCTGCACATCGCCATGTTTTACTAGATACTAACCGCCAAAAGAGCGCCCTTGGGGTAGGCACCATCCATGACCCAATCCAAGTGTTGATTAATAGATGCGCAATCTTTATCCCGAAGTTGAAATTCTTCTAATTTCATATAAAGATGATGACAACGAGTTAACCATGCCAATCAAAGCGTTCGGCATAATGCTGACGAGCACCGGATTCAATATCCTGATAATCATTACCCCAATCTATATTTACCTGCTCCCATAAATCCAAGGCCTTTTTCAATTCCGAAAGATCTTCCGGCAAAATTGCGAATTTATTATCACGCCCGGGGAGTTGACGATCAATGGTGAAGTGTTTTTCCAGCGCGACCGGCTGATAAGCCAGAGAAAGGACCGTGCAGGTTATGCCTTGCGAGTGATCACTGTACCCAACTCGCGGATGGCGTTTTTTCAAGGTTTGAATCCGAGGCAAATTCGCCCTTTCCGGCGGACAGGGATATGAGGAGACACAGTGAAAAAGGGTTATCTTCTTGTCCGCATCGGGCAATCCGATAATGGCTTCGATGTCTTCCATCGTTGCGGTCCCGGTCGAAACCAGAACTGAGGAAAAATGAGTAATGCAGAAACCTATCATCTCTATATTTCGGCAATCAGGACTTGGTATTTTAACGCGCTTAACCCCCAGTTCAAGCAACAGTTTCGCATCCACCAATGAACAGGCCGAACTCAGAAAATTAATGTCCATGGTCTGACAAAACCGAATCAATTCAATATGCTTATCTTTTGACAACTCGGCTTTTTCGTAGATTTCACGCCGCCCATCCCGGTCCCATTCCCCAGGCGCCAAGCGCTGAACAGACCATGTTTGGAATTTGGCGGTATCGGCTCCATGTTTTTTTGCGGATTCAATCATCTGCTTGGCCAAATCCATATCACCCATGTGATTCCAGCCAATCTCAGCAATGAGTTCAGGCCGGGGTAAACCAATCATTTTTTTTGTCATATTACTCATTCCTCGCTACGATTATTGTATCGCAAAACGTCTTTATTCTTTGGAATCACCCATAAGCTGTTCCCACTCTGGATGCCTGTCATACACTTCTATGGCCCGTTCAATACTGAACAATGGATCTTCAGCCGCCAGTTCCTGATAGATGTTGCGTACCAATTGGAGATTTGTTCCGTGATTGACCGCAAATGTAAATTCCGGGCGATTGCAACCCTGCCAATTTCCTGAAGCGGGCAGATATTCGATATGAAATTCATCTGGATGATTGACAATGTACTTTGTGGCATGTTCCCGGTCCGCCGGATCATCCGCTTCGCGGACGGCACGGAAAAGACAGTCCGCAGACAGAACCTGCACTCGCACACCGATCACGAACAGAGGCATGTCTTTCGGACAGTTTGGCAATTCAGCGGTGGCCGTGGAAACAAAATTGCAACCGGATGACTGGTACAAAGAAACGGTGTCATCAATCAACTCCGACTGGACAAAAGGGTTGTCACCCAGCACTTCGACAATGATATCAGCTGGATAATTTCGTACAGCTTCAGCCAAACGCCCAAGCACATCCTCCGAATCGCCGCGATAACAAAATATATTTTGTTCCCGGGCCCACTCTGCGAGCGCATCATCTTCCCGCTGGTTTGTCGTGGCCAACACGATGCCATCCAGGCTCTTTGCCGCTTTGAGCCGGGTAAGCAATACCCCTAGGAGAGTCGTGTTACAGACAGGCATTAACGATTTTCCTGGCAACCGGGTCGATCCCATACGTGCAGCAACCAAGGCAATAGTTCTCATTTCAAAATTCCTTTCTCGGGCCGAATCGCTGGCACGCTTTCAGTCACATCTATTACTCGAGATGAAAAATGGCCACCCTCTGGACCACCATAGTCTTTTATATATTTCGCACGCGCCTCCCAATCAAAGCTAAAGTCATCCAAAGCAGTCCGCTCGAAATACTCCTCGACTTTTTCTACTGGCCAGCGCCAAACAACGCCTGGTATGTCATGCATGCCATTAAAATAGCTGAGGGTATTCATATGTAATTCGCTTGGAAATCTAGGAATAACTAAATTGAGTCCCGGCGAACCGGCATAAACGGCTTCTGCTATGCCCGTTGTATGAAATCCGATCATCAGATTGGCTATAGCGGAAATTTCCAATGCGGAATGCGGATAATAACAATCCTCGCAAACCACACGGTCGGCGAATCGAGAAAAAACGCTTTCATTGGCAGTTTGGTAATGACGAAGTTTAATAATCAATTTTGCGTTATGGCGATCGGCAAACGCCCGAATCACGCGCAGAAGACGCTCTTCGTTCCAGTATGGCTGCTTCCACGCCTTCAACCCGTAATCCCGGATGGCCTGATAACGGAAACACAATGAGTTCGGACGAGTAAATAAATGGTCCCAACTGCCGTGGCAACCGCGCCCCAAAGTGGGCGTTGACCACATGCCAATCACTGCTTGATCTGCTTGAATGCCCCACCGTTTCCGCACTTCCTGTGGATCAATGAGATTGATACCATCCAGAAATGGAAACCCTGTGATATGCGCCTTGGCACGAAATACATCGGTCATCACTGAGTCCCACTGGTTATTCAGCCGGGGAGACAAGAGAGATAGATAACGCTCGCCATCTCGCCCCAAAGCCTTTGCTTTTTCCATCAATGGTCTTGGATCACTTGCATGATCATTGATGCATGCATCTATTTCCCGTTCCGAGCGAATGCAAATTGCCTCTGTCGCCTCCAGCATCAAAGGGCTATGAAGCCGCCGCAGCGTGTCGGTTGTTGCAATGGTAATATACCGGAACGAGCGATTGGCCCAAGCCTGCTCTGTTAGCCATGAATCCAAGGGCAAATCAATACTGATGATCGCATCTGCATCGGACCCCAGTACTTTACTATCCAGCTCCGAAGACGAGTGATAGGCATCAAACGAAGGTTGGCCATGCCTGAACTTGGGAAGCAGGCTTTCATCAGGCCGGTTCGATGCAAATTGTTCAGCCTCATTGTGCAAGCACAGGACTTCATGGCCCCGGCGCAATGCTTCATCGATTACCGGGGCAACTGTTCGATACCAGTTGAACCGATAGATTGGAAAGAGCAGCTTCATTTTGCACCCTTTTTGTTCGCGGTAACCTTCTCGGCTTTTTCTTGCTCCATGACAGCTTTAATCAGCGGGATGTCCTCAGTATTTTTCAACTGCAGGCTGTAGCACCGCGGCATGACGACATGTCCAAGCTTCCCGCTGTACAAGTCATCACCGTCGATGTAATCCCTCCAAAGCGCATGAACGGCACCGTTGTCCACCAAAAGGGCTTCTCGCTCGAATCTCAATTCCTTCAGCGCCCCTGGGTTCAACGGCTCAATTCCATTGAGGCCATGCCGGAAATGAGGATCCTTGTCTTCATAGACGCTGATGACATGATCCACATGGTAAAGCAGAAGGGTGTCCACCGCTTCGCGGATATGCTCGGGACCGCGCAACGGCGAATGAATGCTCAGCAGGACAATGATGTCCGGATAGATATTATGAACTTGTTCCAACTGGTTCACAGCCGATTCCAACACTTCCGCAAGCTTGGCGCGCAGTGCCGAAAGTTTCATATCGCGCATTTCGCTCAACACGCCGTCAATTGGGCGGCAATGCTCCACCACAGCTTCATCATCTGTACTGACATATATTGTATCAAAAATACCCGAGTCTTTAGCCGCAGTCAGGGTCATATCAATCAACGGAATGTCCGCAAATGGTTCCAAGGCCATACCCGAAAGGGTTCCTCCCTTGTTGCGCACAGGTATGATCGCCACCACATTTGGATGAATTACACCTTTTTGGCGGGCGGCCTGCGACTGCTTGATTTTCTGGCGGGCGGCCAGCAGGCGGCCCTCATCCCGGCTCAGAGAATCCCCGTGTTGCCGGTAAAAGAACAATGGTGTTTCCACGTTGCCAACGGAGTATGACGTAATGATTTTCAACCACAATTCATGACCATCCTGGGAATCATGAACAGGATCATATCCGCCAACCGTCTTAATCACCCTGCGCCTGACCATAGTGCAGGCACCATGGGGAGGCAAATCAAGAACATTGACTTCCCTCCCCAAAACTCGGCGGCGTTCAATACCAAGAAAACCGCCATCTTCAGAAATATATGTCCAATTGGGAAAAACCAGTGCGCAGTCGGAATGCTGATCCAAATATTCAGCCAGCACGAGTAGCGCATTTTCATCCAGATAGTCATCTGCATCCAAGCGCATAATGTAACGCCCGCGCGCAAGCCGAATCACTTCATTAGCGCAGGCCCTCAACCCTTTGGACTGATCATTACGCAACACCCGTATGCGATTAGGCCATGCGTCCCGGTATCTTTGGGCAATCATCCATGACTCATCGACAGAACCATCATCTATAATAATCAGTTCCCAGCTGGCAAGACTTTGGCGCAATACACTATCCACCGCTTCAGACAGATAGCATGCGTAATTATGGCTTGTTATATAAACTGTAACAGACGGTCTTTGCATTCGGGTCATGTCATTCACTTCCCTGTTTCCAAAAAGTGAACCGCCAGTTCGACTGCCGCTCTCGCGGCTTTGGTCTGTGAATCAATTGTGGCTCCGGCGATATGCGGCGTCAAAAGAATACGCCCTTTCAAATACAGTTCATACAGGGAGGATTGCAGAGGATGGCCTTCGACTTCACCGCACACCACATCCGCAGCAAAAGAGATATCAGGGCGTTCTTTTAAAAAGTCGGTCAATGCCTGTTCATCGATGATTTCACCTCGGGAGGTGTTGATCAGGTGTGCCTGTTCAGGCAGCATATCTAGCAACGAACGGCCGATGAGCCCTCGTGTCTCGTCGTTCAAAGGCAGCGTCAGCACCACGATCTCTGATTCAGCAAACAGCTGCTCCAGCGAATCGACCCGTCCTGGCCGTGGCCTGGGACAAGGGTCGTAATAACTCACCCGGGCCTGCATGGCCTCAAGCCAATGCGCCATATTGCCGCCATTTCGTCCCAGTCCAACAATCCCAATGCGACGCCCTTCAATCTCGCGACCCCGCATTACTTCCTCTCTGTGACGCCACCGCCCCTCGTCCAGTTCGTGAAGCGCATTGCGCATTTTTCTCAACGAAGCCAGCAGCAAAAGCAGGGTAAACTCGGAGCTGGCGCGAATGGAATCCAAAGATGCCCGATCATCCAGCAGTGAAAAAACCGGTATGCCGCGCGTTTCAAATAACTGGCGATCCACATGATTACTGCCGGTCGAAGGAGTCACCACTGCCTTCAGATTTGGAAAACTTTCATTCACCTGCTGACCTGCAATAAAACGCTGCCCGGGATTTGGGATCCAGCAAATAACTGTTTGGTCTTTTTCTAAATCGGACTCATCATTGACTAGGTGAAACGCCATATGGAAGCGCCTGCTCCACTCATCTATTTGATCTGCGCTCAAAAAATCCACCGGCGCAGAAAAAAGAATCTTGTGAGGCATATCCCCTGGTCTATTTGTTTGGATTTTGCCCATATCAATCACCGATTATCCCTT
This sequence comes from uncultured Verrucomicrobiota bacterium, assembly GCA_964526745.1. Taxonomy (GTDB): domain Bacteria; phylum Verrucomicrobiota; class Kiritimatiellia; order CAIQIC01; family Lenti-01; genus Lenti-01. The sequence continues at coordinate 27,842 of CAZGMQ010000024.1, read as the reverse complement.
CATTAAATACATTCGAAGCTTAAAAACTGCATCCTCACCTTTTCTCATATTCAGGCTCTATATATCAGAACGCATTGAGTCTATTCAGATAATATCACGAACGCAGTCTGCTCAACAATCTCTTTACAAGTTCCACGCGCCCGATACACCATCCACCCTTTAGGCATACTGATGATGCATCTCCAGAAACGCCTGCCTCTCTTGTTTGAAATAGGAGCCCTTCTGTTTCCATAATATTTCTTCCAAGCCCGCCCATCACACAGATGGGATGACTGCTTTTGTGTTTATTAACGCAGAATATTGTCGGCAATCCACAGCCTGGGTTCGGTGCCGGATTTCATGATTTTCTTCCCTCTATTGCACGAATGCGAACCTCATTTTGTTCCGCCCATTTCGCATAGACTTTGGGCATCACAATATAAAATATTTGCAACGCAAGTTCCTGGACCTGCCCGCGCGCAACCATTAGATACCAGCCCCCCCTGATTCGTTGACCGAACGACTGCGGCTCCTTCCTGGAGCGCTGCACCCGCCGGATTATGCTATTCCGGATATGATTAAAAAATGATTTCTTTTCCTCCAGATTGTAAAACCTTCCATGTTTTTTCATGAACTGTTTTGCCAATTTGCGCCGTTTGCTATTCGTAATTTGGCCACTTAAGGATTTTCCATGAACTCGATAGTGTACCAGCGGCTGATCCACCAGCCGGCATCGGGCGCCCTGTTTCAGAAAAGTCAGAAAATAATCAAAATCGACCCAGCGGGGTAACGTTGGATCAAAACGGATATTCCGGCTGGAGCTCGTCCGAACCATGATACAACTTGAGTCAATATAGTTTCGAAGTTTGAAGGCGGATAAATCATGTTCAGGGAACTGTGAACAGGTCCCTTCCAGCGAAGCCGTGCCGAAATATTCACGTTGGCAGTATACAAAATCCAATGGTGGATTTGAAGATAACTGCAGAGCATGAACCATCTCGGAAATAAAACCCGGTTTCATGAGATTATCGGCATCCAGATTACACCAGAACTCACCTTCAATGATTTCCAGGCCCGCATTCCGGGTTGCACTGAGTCCGCCATGCGGTAGCCGAACATACCGCGTGGAGTCCTTGTATTTCCGGGCAATGATTTCTGTATCATCCGTGGATCCATCATCCAGAATCAATACTTCAATCGAATGATAGTCTTGCGCCAAAACGCTTTCCACAGCTTCAGCAAGAAACTTCCCGTCATTGTAACAGGGAATCAGTACACTAACTAATGGGGTCATAAATATATCTCCCTTTCGGCATTTACTCCCGTTCGATCATTCACTTAGATTTTTCCGTCTCCAGCACCATTTCTCCTTCTGTGATTTTGATATGGATAGCCATCCTTAACACCGATCTTTATCAGAAAGCTATCCATGGTCTGCTGCAATACAAATCTGTTGTTATACTTGAACATCACCACTGACATTCTGCCTCTTGAATCCTTCATACGTCTTTGCTCACTTTGATCCGCTGGTAGATACGGTGAAGCATTCTAACCCACCCTTCATTGAGCTCCCGCCTCCAGCGATACCATGCCGGATAATGCATCCTGCGAATCCGCTTACGCTCCCGCTCAAGCTGTCTTCGATTTTGCATGCTGGCACTAATACCGTCGTTTGTGAAAACAGAGACACAGTGATTCCATGGAATACAGGTGGCCTTATGACGAATGACGGCACGGGTAAAAAACTCCCGATCTGCCGAAATTTGAAAAGAAAGGTCATAGGACCCCCAATCTGCAAACAGCATGCGCTTGATGAAGGTTGCAGCATGTGGAAAACAGCGCCAATACAACAGGTCTCCATTCAACGGATGATCCGTACTCCTTCGTAGTTGTTCGCGACCGTTGGAAAATCGGATGAGTATGTCACCGACCACGATATCAGCGCAAAATGCCTGTTCACGGAAAAGGCGAACTACATCTTTATTCTCCAGCCAATCCCCCGCATTCAAAAACAGTGTATATTCACCCTGTGCTGCTTGAATCCCTTTATTCATCGCGTCGTAGAGCCCCTGATCCGGTTCGGAAATCAGGTGCGAAAGGGGAGCCTTGCAGCGCCGAAGAATATCCAGCGTGCCATCCGTTGAGGCCCCATCCACCACAATCCACTCAAACGCCGAATCGGACTGTTGAAGAACGGAATCAATGGTTCTCTGAATCCGGGAGGCCTCATTCCGGCAGACCGTGATGATTGAAAGCAGGGGGGGGGTCATGTGATGTAATCGGTGTACTTTTGCCAGCGTTGGTTTGAATGGCTCCAGCGGATATTGCAAGCCGGTTGTGTGAAGCCCAAGGATGGCAAGATCTTCAAAGGCCAGCGGGCAGGCCATTCGGAACGCCGCAGCCAGGCATCAATGCCCCGGCTGTACCGGCCGCCCTCGCGAGTAAAAATACGTTTGGCTTCTTCACGATACGCCCGCTTTTGTTGCACAGAACGCTGGTTTCCATGCAAGCGGAAACCGCCCAACATGGATTGCACGCCCACCAATGTGGTTTGCTTGAAGAACCGGGCCCAGAGTTCAAAGTCGCCGGCCAGTTTATACGCTGTATCCAGCCGGCCACCGGCGGCTTCCCAAAGCGGCCGAGTCCAGAAGGTCGATTCCTGCTGGATGCAATGCCGATTGAAATACAGGCCATTGCAAAGATAATAACCGCGCAGAAAAAAGTGGCGCGAAAACCCGGGCTTGGCACTCACATAATAAGGGGAACCTACGGCATTCCAGAACGTCGGCAAGAGGCTCGTAATCCAGGAAACGTCCGGAAATTGGGAAAAAACATCGGCGACCGTCCGGAACGTCCAGGGGAAATACATGTCGTCGGCATTGATCCACGCCATGATCTGCCCGGAGGACCGGGCAAAGCCCTTGTTGATGGCGTCGTATTGCCCCCGATCCGGTTCGCTGCACCAATAGGAAAGCCTATCGGCATACTTGCGAATGATGTCCACCGAGCCGTCCGTGCTGCCGCCATCAATAACGATATATTCTAGATTTGGATAGTTCTGGTCCAGCACGGAGCGGATGGTTTGCTCCAGGAATGCAGCTTGGTTAAACGACGGCGTAACGAGGCTGATCCGCGGCGGCTTCGACGGGTGAACGGAAGGGATTGGAGAATCAGTCATCATGGGCTTGCAACGCGTCCTTATCTGGGGGGGGGGCTGGGCTTCATACTCTCAAAATCTGAAATTTATTTCACCATTTCTTGTACGATATTTTCATATTCTTTTCCGAACGTTTGAATCCGCCCTGACAAAGCTTCTTCCGCTGCTTGCATGGCCCGTTGATCTTGAGATGGATCATGGATAGCCAGTGCCTCCTCCATCAAGAACGCCAGTTGTTCGGCATTCCGGGGATCAAAAAACGCACTACGGGCCGGTGCCTGCTCGCGATGGACGGGCAGTGCCGAAAGCAGCATGCGTTTTCCAAGGCTTTTTGCTTCTTCCACCGTCGTGCTCCACCCTTCGAAAAGCGACGGATTGATCAAGGCCACCGAACTTCGCATTAACACACAGGCTTCCTTATAGTCCACCAATCCCAGAAACCGATAGCGCTCTCCCATGCCCGCGTTCTTCACCCGCCGGTACAGTTGCTTAAAGTAATCCGGATTGCGATGATCCTCCACTTGGCCCGTGCTCACAACCAGCGGGCAACATCCGCGTTTTTTGAGTAGGCAGAGGGCATTCAAAATAATCTCATGATTCTTGTGTGCCCATAACTGATTGGGAACATGAAGAAACGGTTCATCGATATTATATTTATTCAACACATGAGCTGCTGGAGGCATCTCCATCACTGAAGGCGGAATGGAAACGAAGTGCAATACCTTGGTTTTTTTCTCATGACCAGGGTGAAAGCGGTTGAAGTCTTGTCGCGCATCTTCGCTGCTGAGCAGTATTCCTTGGGCGACTTTGGCCAATCGGGCATGGCTTCGATTCCGCATCCCAATCTCTTGCGGAGAGAAGAATTGTGGCAAATGCCTTTGCTGAAAGTCGGGAATCCACGCCAAAAATGGGATATTTGTCGGGCTCGACGGTATTGCCCCGTGTGAAAAGAGTTGGATCCCATGGCGGCGCAAATACCGCTCATAGTCTTTGCCTCGCCCGAGCATTACCCCCTCCAATAGATTGCGAACATAGCGGAAATCTCGTAGCATTTCGGGTGGTTTCGAATACATGGGTATCGCGGGGGCTTGGCAAAGCGGACTCGGAAGACCCTCCGCAGAACCTAGAATCATGGGCTCCACGGTCCTGCCCGGCAGACTGTAAATGGCTTGGCAAAGATTGCGGAAATAGTTTAATCCGCCTGTCCAAGCGCTGACATTCGGTCTTTCCCAAAGCACCCGGATCATACGCCCCGCTCCGATTTGAACCAGCGGATATAATCGGCTAAGGCATTTCCTATGTCGGCTTCGGGCCGACAACCCCATGTATGCATAGATGACACGTCGGCGACATAGCAAGGGGGATCTCCGTGGCGAACCTTTCCAGAAAAGTTTGGCGTAAGAGCGGGCGTCCAAAGCCTGCCCAAGCAGCACAGCACGTCTTTGACGGTCAGCCCGGCCCCGGTTCCTCCATTAACGACAGGGCAGACGGGAGTTGCTTTCTCTGCGGCCAGGACAAGCAGGACCGCCGCGTCAGACACATGAATCCAATCTCTGACCTCATCACCAGAACCGGAAAAAGAGAAGTTGCCGGCTTGAGCCTTGATACAGGCATCCCACAACAACTGCTTCCGCAACCCCGGGCCGTACACGGAGAAAAGCCGGACAATAGCCAATGGCACCTTCCAGTTCATCGCGTACACTTGGCACAATTCCTCGGCCATGCGCTTGTGAACCCCGTAGGGCGATGCCGGAAGAAGTGGTGCATTTTCGGAAATAGGTCTGCCGTCCACCACCCCGTACACCGCCGCACTGGATGGATAAACAACGGTCAATCTTCCTTCCCGCCTCCGGGCAAATTCTAGTACATCTGCCGTTGTCACCACGGTTTGCTCAAAATCCCTCCGAGGATGCTCCAGCGAAATACCAACAGAACTACCTCCGGCGCAATGGATCAGAATTTCCGGCTCACCTTCAGCTTTGGTCATAGATTCCAAGACCTCTATGGAAATTTTTTGATTTCGCCATGCGTCCACCCCCCAGACTCTCCGTTCCTCCGCTGGCCAATCACCATATCCAATGCCAACCACCCGGTATCCCTGGCCATGTAATATTTGGCAGACATGCCGGCCAATAAATCCAGCAGCACCTGTCACAAGAGCAAGTCTATTCATAGTTTAACCCCAACAAAGGTATAAAGCCGGCCGGGTGTTTCCAACTGGCGGCTCCACCGGTGTACCATCCAGGTGGGGATAAGGCGGGGGAATGGGCATCGCAGTCGGCGGGCAACCATGCTCCGTACATCTTGGAATGCCTGAGGAAACAAATTGATATCCGACTCCCACGGAGAAAGCACGTGGCGGATTCGGAAGCCGGCCGTTTGCAAGGCTTCCTCGTAGCGAGCTAATGTGTGTGCATTCTCTCCTCCATAAAGAAAATGAAGCGGATGGGAATTCTGGAACGCCTCCAAATCTTCTTCACGGCTGATCACATGCTCTCGCGTCGCAACAAAAATACCGCCGGGCCTCAGCACACGACACACCTCCCCACACAAGCGTTCCAAATCTTTGGCATGATGCAACACCTGCCTTGCATGAACGATATCAAAGGTGGCATCGGCATACGGCAGTCGTTCCCCCCACTCCTGATCCACCTTGATTAGGACACCTGTATCCTCCATCAATTGCTGGATGGCTCCAGTGCCCACAATACAGCTCGGATCCGGTTCGAGGGCCGTCACATCCCAGCCATCCACTGCCAAGGCATAGGCAGCGATTCCGAGGCCCGCCCCCACGTCTAGGGCCTTCATTCCAGCCAGAGGGTGCGGCAGAAAAGCTCGCACCGCCTGCCACTCCGCGCCCGCATGAAAACGTCGCGCCGCAGCTGCTAGTGGATCGTCATAATAGCAGTCCCGGACTAGCGCCTGATGCTCAGACCTACTTTTGAGCCACAGCACCGCTGCTTCCCACGAAACGAGGGGCGCTGATCCGGGCGACGATGGATTCATGCCTTAACCTTCCGTTCGATGATGCGGATCACGCGGGCGGGATTGCCCGCCACCACCGTGAAGGGCGACACGCTCCGGGTCACGACCGAACCTGCCCCCACCACGGCGCCCGCCCCGATCACTACCCCCGGCAGGATTATGCTCTGGCATCCGATTAACACGTCGTCCTCGATTAGAACGGGTTGTTCATTCAGGTCTATCGAGTGTGGTTGCCCGGTGGTGACGATCTCCACGAATTGACGGTGCCGAGCCACCGGGTCATCGATCGGATGAGTGTCGTTGTCAAAGATGTTCACGTTGTGCGAAATCAGTACTCGGTTCCCAATCTGAATCCTGTCGGCCGACCAGATGCGACTTCCCTCTCCGACAAAGCACCATTCCCCAATCTGAATTTCGCCACCATGCCCAAACGTGAGCAGTTCACCTTTAACAAACGTGTGCGCCCCCACGCGAATACACTCCGGATCGCGGCGAGCGTTAGAGATTTGGGCGGTGGGCAACAGTCGGACTGTTTCCGCCATCCGGCAGCAGGGGGAATGCGAAGAGCAATGAGCTGCCCAAGCTGTTTGCTCGTGCAACCATTGCGCCCATCGTTGGAGAACGCCCGTCATTTCCGCAATTCCAGACAGGCCACGGCCCGTGAAAAAGCGCAGTGGTCAGGTGCCGCTGTTTGGTCTATATTGATGTCATAGCAGAGCGCTTCGCGGGCCGACATCCGGCTCGCCTTGCTCCAGCGGTCGTCCCCGTACATAAAGATAGTCTCCTGCACTTCCGCAGGTGCAAATTGGGCTGAAAGCCCGTCCAACATTGCCCCGTTAAACACCTGGAACCATCCGTGGTTTTTCGGGCGTCCGAAAGGAACCGAAAGGAACAGGCGTCCGCCCTTCTTCAAACGGGTGCGAAACATCTGGATCAAGGGCAGGTAAGCGCCTGCATCCGTCTCCTTTTTCCCAGAATCGCTTGTATAGAGGAAAGTGTTGTCCAGACCGACGTGCTCCAGCGTAGAGATGCACGCGATCCAGTCGAAAAAGTCTTCACGAAAGCAGGTTTGACGGAGATCCTCATATACGTAGGACACCCCGCGCTCGCAGAAGTTCCAGGCTTCGGGCGCTAAGGTTGAGATGAAAAGGCGCTTTTCGGCAAGCTTGGGATGGACGAGCAGGGATCGGTGGTTCAAGGCGGATCCGGCGTCCAGCAAAACGCCCGGCCCCTCCGGAAGCCGCGACAGAAGCCAGGGAAGCTCCACCACCCGCTCATCAATGCGATATCCGAACCTCGGAGTGCTGACCCTCTCGCCGAAATCCTTGGCGCAGATTGTCTCCTGGATTGCCTTCCACTTGTATTCGTTGTATCCGGGCGTCCACGGGATGCCACCCTTCTTCAGAAAATCGATGTGGCTCCCTGCGGAGGGAGACTTGATCCTACCCAGCCATTCACGTAACCACTTTCGACAATTAATCATGACAAACCGCCGAATCAAATCGATTGCTCAAATACGTCGATATTCTCTTCACAAAAGACATTCCATCATCCTTCTTGTATTAAAACAATGTTTTCATACTGTTAGCCTATACAGGCTATTAATTTCGACGCCAAACGGATGCTACAAGGGAAAATAGATTGTGGAACGTGAACGCATCAAAACCGGCTTGGCAACTCGTTTTACATGGGTTGCTTTAGAGCCAAATCCTGTGTTTCCTGTCAGATGTACCGATGACAACATACCAATCCCATCTTCCTGAAGATATGAACTCCGCTCATTTCACCTTTTTTTTGATAGTATGGGAAATAATCATTTCTATTTGTATCATCCTTACAGCCATCGTGTGATCCTTCAACACACGATTTTGTCCACATTTTGCAATGGCTTCCCGTTCCTTTCGGTGGCTCAAAAGATAATTGGCTTTTTCAACCGCTTCCTCCGGAGACCGATACGCCACGATTTCACGGTCTGGCTCGAAAAACTCGTCGATATTAGGCTTCCAATCTGTCAACAGACAGGCCCCCATGCCCGTGGCCTCGAACATCCGTAAATTCCCAGCAAAGTCCGCCGCAATATCGCCATGGGCGTTGAAACAAAGTTGTGTGTTGCCCAAAAGATAAAAATATCCCCGCCCAAATTTGGCCCTATGAAAGCGATCCGAATAAATTGCTTGCAAAGAAATTCGGTGGCGCAAACGAGCCGGAAGATTTTCTTTCATCCCCTTGGGGAATGCACGCACAATCGATTCCATCCATGGAGGGTCAGACTTACCGCCTAGTTTGCCTGTATACACTTCAAGAGATGTTCGCTCCAGCAATTTTTCAATCATCCGATAGCGCCGGGAATGCCAACCCTTCACCTGCCCCACCGTCCCGCAAAATACAAAGGGCATCAACCTCTCTGCTGAAAACGGGACACTCTCCAAGATATTTTCAAAAAAATACAAGGGAATCACTTCTGTCCGAATCCCGCTCTTCCGAAATATATCAGCAAAAGTACCCGCACCCGTGATCACCATATCCAAATCCCGCAATTCCTCCACATCAGAAGTTGGTGCAAATCTCCACCCGAGTAAGACCACTCGGGGCAAGGCTTCACGAATCAACCGGCGTACGTCTGCCGAAATGAGATAGATATCCAGAATCCAAATGACATCTGGCTTCCACTCTTTGACCTGAGCAAGCAATATTTGTTGTACCCAATTTTTTTCATCATAAGACACATTATGCTCAACGGCCCACGCCTTTTGCAGCTCCTTAAAGTTACATACGATCATTTCTGCCGCATGGCCATGCTCACGAAACCAGCGTACCCAATAATCTGACCCTCCCCACTGGGAATCGGTAAACGCCTTGTAAAGCCGATCATAGGTCCGTTCGCCATCGGGAATCCCCCCCACTAAGCCGTGGAGGAAACTTGAATAGCCACCCGTAAAATACATAATGCGATAGGACATCACTACCGGGCTCCTTTATCTTTCAAAGATCATCATATGCACATCGTTGCCTGATGCAAATAACACCATAATCATATCATATTTATGTTCATAGGTTCTCGCCTACTCGGTTTTGTCCACGCGCCAAGATTGTTCAAAGAATACACCTTTATGCGTTGATGGAGGAATACGGCCTGTCCCAAAAAAATTACCCGCCTCCACCATTAGAGAGGCCGCCCCTATAATCCAGTCCTGAATAACACCCCTTCGTTGTATGTTGATATTTAACATATATAGCCCCGGCGCAAATGCCAACTTATCAAGGTGGCAAATGAGAATACCACGAGATGGAATATGTGGAAAAGTAGATGATGCAATCTCATTGCACAACAACGTGAGAAATACACCGTTGCTTGTCGTAATATTTATTGAGACCGTGATATCTGTGAGTTCAGCACCCTCGGCTGCCGTATATTCGAATCGAAAATCCAACGGTTTTCCACAAATAGCAGACTCCAATTTGCAACCATCTTTATCCGTGATCGAAAAGTCAGTAATTAATATTTTTCCTTCTCCTTGACGATCCTTCCTGTCCGCCAAGCGACAATCAAGAAGTTGCTTGGCTTCTTGCATATACTGTTCAATTGCCGCATCTGTGCTGACAGGACCGAAGTCTAAACAGCCATCTTTCAACACGATTGACTTGGGACACAACCCCGATATGGCTCCCATGTTATGACTCACAAATAGAATGGTCCGCCCTTCATTGGCTACATCGGTCATTTTACCAAGACATTTTTTCTGGAAGGCCGTATCCCCCACCGCTAGCACTTCGTCGACCAACAGGATTTCAGGCTCCAAATGTGCCGCGACAGCAAATGCCAGCCGAACGTACATCCCGCTTGAATAGCGCTTCACCGGTGTGTCGATGAACTGCTCAATCTCAGCAAACGACACGATTTCATCAAATTTCGCGGCGATCTCTCGTTTTTTCATCCCGAGGATGGTCCCGTTCATGAAGACATTTTCACGGCCGGTCAACTCTGGGTGGAAGCCCGTTCCAACTTCCAACAATGAGCCAACCCGACCGTTGATAACCGCCCCTCCCCGGGTGGGCTCCGTGATGCGGGTCAGGATCTTTAGCAGTGTGGATTTTCCTGCGCCATTTCGTCCGATGATTCCCACAATCTCACCCTGCTGAACATCGAAGCTCACGTCCCGGAGCGCCCAGAATTCCGGATTACGGTCTTTCGGCTTTTCCCCGAGTTTGCCCATATGGCCGACGGGATCCCGACCACACAGTTTCAGCCACCCATAGTGGAGCTCATCCGTCAGCGTGCGACGATTGATTGTTCCAAGATGATACATCTTGGAAAGATTTCGAACTGAGATAACCGGTTCATTCATCATCATTCTCCGATTACACAATATCCACAAATGTCCGCTGAACCCGGTTAAAAGCAAATAGACCAAACACCAGTAGTACGAGGACAAATACACCGCCCATCAACACCTGTGTCATATCGAATGTTCCCTGTCCTGCGAGCATTTTCCGGGTCGCCTCCACAGCCCAGGACATCGGATTATACAGAACAACCCAGCGCCAGCGCTCCGGCACCACACTGGCCGGATAAATGATAGGCGAGGCATACATCCACAACATGGAGAAGAATGGCAGGAAAAATTTAATATCTCGATATTTAATGGTCATGGAGGACAACAACAGTCCCATCCCCATTCCCAGTGTGCCGACATAGAATAGAATCGGCAGAATGGCCAGCATATGCCAGGCAGGAGGCATGGTTGCATCTGTGAAGAAGCGATAATACGACCAAAACGACAGAAACATCAAAAAATTCAGGGCTAATGTCGCAGAATTGACTAGTATCTTGACTACTGGAATGCTCAGACGTGGAAAATATACCTTCCCGAACAGGCCGATATTAGACGTTAAGGTTGATGAGACGGAGTTCATCGTCATTGCAAAAAAGTTCCAGGTCAACATCCCGCTCATATAAAATAGAATTGGGGGTAAACCATCCGTCCCGATTTTTGCGATCTTTCCAAACACCACTGTGAATACCAAAGTCGTCATCAATGGTTGCAGCACAAACCAGAGCGGTCCCAGCACACTTTGCTTATAGGCCGAAGTCAAATCCCTACGAGTCATGATCCCAATCAGATCGCGATATTCCCACAGTTCACGCCAATCGATAATCCACCAGGGAGTATTCGCTCGAATGATGGTTTTCTGCATATTTCGCCCTATCCTAGTTTTGAAAAGAGTTTTACCAATGGATTATCCAACAGCTGTCCTGCACGCTGATTCAGCTTACGCATGCGAACCACACGGGATTCCAGAAATTCAACTGCAGAACCTGATTCCAACCCTTTTAACGCCTCTCCTGCCCGCCCCAAATCAGTTTCCAGCACTGCCATCTTCGCCCGCGCAAATGTTAAAATCCCATGCCGGAGAGCCGAACCAATGTCATCCGCGCTTCTGTAATAGCGTTTGCGATCCCTCACCTTGCGGACTCGCTGCACCAGGCCCATCCGCTCTAGTTGAGCCGCCCCGAGGCTTACAGCCGCTTTACTAAGATGGAGTTCTTTCTCCAATTCATCCAGAGACGACGCCCCTTCTGTTAAATAGAGGCAGGCCAACACTTCCCCCGCCACCCGGTTGAACCCGAATTCCTGAGCTAATCGTCCACCGGAGGCCACCATCTGCGTTTTAATCGCAGCGGTGTCTGTTTTATTTTTAGAGTGAGTAGCCATACTTAAACTTTTATAGTTTTATAAAAGTTACAGAATCATCTGTCCCCCGTCAACCCCATTTCGGTCATCATTCCCCTCCTATTCAACAGAAATGGCTACCCAAAAATATCTCTATGGCTCTTCCCATTCGATTTCGCGAATGGACGGAGCGGGCGAAATCCCCTCTCCATAGAAAAAGAGATAGATGGCCAGGCAATCTACCGGTCGATCCTCGACCGCGTCCAGATTCACCCATTCCAACCTATCCACGGTACCCATGACGCCGACCTGATCCCACGGAATATCCTCATAGAAGAGTTCCAGACTCATCAGCGGGAGGACTTCGGCAAAATCAATCGTCACCGACCAAGATGCCGCCTCGGGATCCCCGATCCACAGGGTCTCAGGATCGCCATCGAGCAGTTCCGGCGCAGCGACCCATTCTCCCCCATCGCTCCGGGCCCAAGCCGTCGACTTCGGAACCGCCCTGTTCTCGGTTTGGGAAACGGTTCGGGAACTCGATCGATTCCCGGCGGATGCCGCTACAGAGGGCGGCGCAACCACCAGCCAGACTTCGATCCCATTGATCTGCGCCGTGCCGGAAAGGGCTGTGCCGTCGATCTGCAGTCCGCCGCTGACCGTCACGTTCTCAAACGTCTCGGTATGGGCCCGGTTTTTCGCGCCGGCCTCCCGCACGATGTCGAAGTTCGACAGCGCACGCTGGCCCTCGATGTTTACATCGAACCGGCGATGCCCGGCCGATGTCCAGTACAGCTCCGCGAAGTGTAGCCGGATGTTGTAGGTGCCATCGGGGATATCCAGGTCATACGCCACCTGAAGTCCGTGGCGCCGGGACTGGTACACCGATTGTGGCACATCCCCGGCGTTGGAGATCGTGGAACTGAACACGCTCGCACCGCCGCTGACGGAGGTTCCATCGCGTTCGGCTTCCCAATCATCGGCTGCACTACCGCCGCTGTTGATCTTTTCATGTAGCGGCGGGGTGTCGTTGTCCTGCTCCGCCGCAGTCACCTCAGCGGAGACATACCCGGCCGCCGTGCATGTGATGACAGCGCTGCCGCCTTCGGAGTCCACATCATCCGCCGCCGAGACGGTCACCATCTGCTCGTCATCAAAGTTGTCGACATTGAACGTCAATGACGCGCCACCGGTAACCGCCAGATCTTCATCCCCCGAGATTCTGGCCACTGTCACCGTGACCGGTCCCGCCGGCTCCGTGTTCAGTTTCACACCGAACGTCGCGCTGTTGCCTTCCGGCACGGCAACGGTCGAGACACTGCTCTCCACAGCTGGCGGTGGCGGACCCGCCAGCCAGACTTCGACCCCATTGATCTGCGCCGTGCCGGAAAGGGCTGTGCCGTCGATCTGCAGTCCGCCG
>CAZGMQ010000024.1:0-14529 GCA_964526745.1 uncultured Verrucomicrobiota bacterium | reverse complement strand
CCCATTGATCTGCGCCGTGCCGGAAAGGGCTGTGCCGTCGATCTGCAGTCCGCCGCTGACCGTCACGTTCTCAAACGTCTCGGTATGGGCCCGGTTTTTCGCGCCGGCCTCCCGCACGATGTCGAAGTTCGACAGCGCACGCTGGCCCTCGATGTTTACATCGAACCGGCGATGCCCGGCCGATGTCCAGTACAGCTCCGCGAAGTGTAGCCGGATGTTGTAGGTGCCATCGGGGATATCCAGGTCATACGCCACCTGAAGTCCGTGGCGCCGGGACTGGTACACCGATTGTGGCACATCCCCGGCGTTGGAGATCGTGGAACTGAACACGCTCGCACCGCCGCTGACGGAGGTTCCATCGCGTTCGGCTTCCCAATCATCGGCTGCACTACCGCCGCTGTTGATCTTCTCGTGCAACCCCGTATCAGTGTAAACCACCTGCAGCGCGGCCGTGGAGGAATTCCCGATTGAATCATAGACAATGGCAGTGATTTCATTCGTACCTTCCAGTAGCTGTCCACTCAAACTCCATTCGGTCGTGCCCGCCGCCACGGTGTCCCCCGGAATCCGGTCATTGCGGATGATGACTTCAAGCACTCCGTTGTCATCGGAGGAGGAGCCGGCCAGGTTCAGATGGTCTGATTCGGTGGCATAGGTTGCGGCTGAAATCGGGTCGGTGATTTCGATGGTCGGTGCTGTGTCATCCAGCACCAAGTGAGTCCGGATTTGAGTGCCGGGATCGCCCATCAGGATACTGGAACGGGCGGTCCAGGGAGAAAAACTCGACTGCTGAAGAGTCAGAGCGGGGCGGATCAGATCCCCCAGCCGGCCATCATGCTGCCTGTCATACAGTTCATTCAGAATGGCGCTCGACGTGGCTTCCGCAAGAGAGAGGGAGGCTTCCGCCGCGGTGGCCCAGACGGCGACCGCTCCACCGGGAGCCGTACCCAGCAGTCCTTTTCCGATGCACCGGTTGTCCGGATGCGGCAGCGCGAAGTTATTCAGCATGCAGGTCCCGGCCAACAGCAGCGGCGCACGGGTTTGATTGGTAAGAGAGGACATGTAGGAACGGATAAAGCTGTGCTCGAAGAAATACGGAGAACTGATCCCCACGTTGTTGGCATGACCAATGTAGACCGCCAGCGGAATCCCAGAGTTCATCGCCTGGATAAAAGCCCCCCGCATGGAGTCCTCTGAAGGGAACGAACGGTGGTTCAGACGAGACACGGCCAGCCCTGGCGGAACTTGATCATCCAGATGATCGCAGGCCAGCTCAAACGCATTATTGGTGTCCTTGTCCGCGACCAGCAGCACCTTGGTTTTCCATTCATCCCCCGCCTCATGCGTGATGATCCGATTGATCATCGCCGTCAGGGCGGAAGGGGTCTGCGCCGGCAGCCGTCCGATGGCCACATTCGGCATCCCGTCATCATCCGTGTCTGCCAGCGGATTGTCCACCCCGACCGTCACGGTTGATCCGCTCTCATCCGCATCATACGGAATGCGGTCGAGGAACGGCGGTATATGATTGGGGCGAGAGACCGACTGGTTAAAATGGTCCATATAATCCAGATGCCCGTCACCGGCCAAACAGACATATTGCGGCGGCACCGTCCACCCGGCCAGCGCAACCGCCAGGAACAAGCGAATGGCCCGCGGATCCCGGCGACCGAACGTGAAGGCATCATAGAGTTGCTCTACCGGCACTAGCAGGGAATCCATCCCCTGCCCCTGCCGATGGGCTACCAGGAGGGCGGATTCATTAGTCAGCGCCTGCGGGGCGATCACCAAGTGGGGTGCACCGGTCATCGGACCGTCCCATATCGGAATCGAAACGCCTTCGATAGCCTCCGGCTGCAGCGGGGTGGCCACAGCCAGAAAAAGGCTGGCGGATTCGGAAGAGACGCTCCAGGATGCCCGCCAGTCCGATGGCCCTTCCTCTGCGAGGGTCGCCAGCACCTCTTCCGGCTGAAGCGGATTGCTGAG
Organism: uncultured Verrucomicrobiota bacterium; assembly: GCA_964526745.1. GTDB lineage: Bacteria > Verrucomicrobiota > Kiritimatiellia > CAIQIC01 > Lenti-01 > Lenti-01. The sequence goes on along the minus strand of CAZGMQ010000024.1, from coordinate 12,543 downwards.
ATCGAACACCTGAATGCCCGAAGAGGTGAACCCACGAACCGTCAACACATTCGTTCCCGCTTCGGGCAGGAACAGGAGCTGATCATTCAGAGCCTGCATGCGCCGGGCATAGCGCACGTCCAGCGCATCAATCAGCACCCGTGTCGTCAAGACAGCCGGTTCCCTACGCAATTCTACCGACACCGTCACCGAACCGCCGCTGAGATTCGTAGCCACTCCGGACTGCGAGAGCCGTTCACCGCCAGCCCACTGCTGATCCGCCAGCAACTGCCCGGGCACCGCCAGACGCGTGCGGTTGTCCAGCGCGGGGGTGCCGTCATACGCACTGACCAGATGCGCCGTCACTTCGCCCGACCGCACTGCCGGATGCTGATCCACCAGCGTGATCGAATGGCTCCAAGTCCAGGACGTGTTCGGATACACCACCTGGTTGCCCGACCATACAAAATAGTCATCCATCTCATCGCCCGGCAGATAGGCCTGAAATGCCACATTTTCTTCCGCGTGCGCCGTGTCCCAGAACCAAGGATCCGCCGCCACCAGAGCCGTCGTGCCATCCTCGGTCTCCATCGCCAGCCCGGGACCCGCGGCCAGAAAGTACACATTGCGGTCCGTATAGGTGTCGCGATAGGCCTGCCCGACAAAGCGAAGCGCGGCACCGCTGCCCTCGTCCTGCCACGCCACAACCTCACCGCCGCACGACAGCGACAGCTGATTTCCGCTGATCGCCGCGGTGACCTGCGCTTCATTGTATCCCGACAGCACCGATGCGATCTCCGCCGCCGTCAACCGGTAGAGTCCGTCTTCTTTCAGCGTGATACGCACGCGCGGGCCCTCGCCTGAAGCCGCCATAGCACGCGCCACCGGAGCCGTGGGCCGCGATGTCTTCAGCGTCCGTGCCGATGCCGGTGCTTCTGGCTCAACGACCATCGGAACAAAATCACCCGGCCATTCCCGCAGCTCCAGATCCACCGGAATCACGCGGACCCAAACAGAATCCCCTGCGCGGGCCGATGCCGAGGCATCCTCCACGCGATAGATCGTAGACGGGCTGTCAAAAATTCCGGCCTCCACCCGATCCGTCGTCAGGCGCACCACCCCGCCAGCCGGCAGCTGCCGCTCCACATGCCAGCCCGCAACTCCGATCGGTCCCGGCTCGCGGACCCACTCCACCGCGACACCGCCCGCCGGATTTTCAAGAACCCGCATGGAGGGAGAGGGTGGAGCGGAACCTGCAACAACAGATGTGGCCCACCCCGCCGCAACAATCAGCACACCGATCCGCGCGGCGCCCCGGAACCGCCGGGCACCGACAAAAAACCGGAATAGGGATGGTGTGATTCTCATTCGATTTTGCCTGTTTTTGCGTAACTTTAAACAATACTGCAGGCACCCCCCGTCCGCAACGAGATTAACCCAACTATAATAGGGGTTTTGGGCCCTTCTGCAGGGCTATTTTTGTATTTTGTCGGGCCGGACGCCACATCATTCCGGCAATACAGACAGACTTTTGAGCCCTTCCAATTCTTTAACATAGGGTTATATATTCAGGGGCCACGCCTGATTTTTCTCCAGCAGGAGGCAACAACCCTACTGCATCGGCTCTTCGCGCCAGTAGATGGGCGTAACTTTCTTGCTTCCCACCTCGAATACGGCCCAGACCCCGCTGCGCACCCCGTTGTTCTCGCCGATCGACACCACTCGCACATAGGTACGATCCGACACAGAAATCTTGCCGGCGAGCGCCGGATCCATCCCGGACTGACTGATGGCCTCTTGCACACTGTTAAATCCGTCATCTTTGGTATTGGGCAAGCCGTCATCCCCGAGACGATACTTCAGCAGATCCTCGACCACCCATTCATCCATCATCTGACCGTCCCCGGCCGTCAGCGTCAGCAAAACCTCGCGCGAAGCCGTGTTCACATTGACCTTGCCGTCGCCAAAGGTCGTCAACAGCGGCGCGATACCGCGCAGGGGTTCCGCTTTCGGATCGGTCGGAGGTCCCCCGTAGACAATTTCCGGTGAAAAGCCCTTGATCAGCAGCAGTTCATCCACGGTATCCAGCGTGGCATTTTTCGGACTATACCCCTGTTCCTTGTAAAAGGAGTCATTCTCTTCCGCCCCGTTCAGACGATGTTCATCCCCCGGATCGGTCCAATCCATGAAGCAGTCGATCAGATCCGGCCAGATCTCCTCCGGCACGCCGGACTGATCCAGCAGCTCCTCCCAGTCCTCATCCTCCAGCGTGTTCACATTCCGGCGGCCGGCTTCTGGCAGGATATCTACCACCGCCGTCGACAGCCCCATCGTCACTTCCATCCCCGTGATGCCGATGCCGCGCTCCAGATTCTTCGCCATGATGCGCAGGGCCTCTTTCTCCTCGTCAGCCTCCTCGAAGGCGTTGCTGTCATAACTTTTGGCCAGCAGAAATTTGGCATACTCCACGCCGCCGCGCGCGGCCACCTGCGCCTTGAGCCGCTTGCGCGCATAGGAGGTGATCCCGGCCTCAATGTGCATCTCATAGGCCAGACCGCCGATCATCATACTCAGGATCAGCACCGTCCACATGGCCACAATCAGCGCCGCGCCGCCTTTGCGCTCAGCAGCGGCAGGACGGTGGTCTCTTAGTTTTCCATACCATGGAAACAGATTTCGCTGTTTTTCCATGGTATGGAAAAAATGTTTCCACAGTATGGAAAAATCACAGCTCACAGGCAATTGCATCACCCACCTTCCGGAGGAGTGACATCTTTATCGTTCGTCTTGGGCTCAGTCCTGCCTGTATCCCCGACGGCCGCCGCCTGCGCTGCCGCTTCCTCTTCCGCGGCCGAGGCCCGCCCCGCGGTGGTCCGGTCGCGTTTTTCCTGTCCGGGCAGATCGGGGGCGACTTCCAGCACAACAAGCCGCTGCAGTTCCAGCTCTTCGTCGAAGTCTTTGCGCTTCTTCATGGTCATCGTCAGGCGCAGCAGCTTCGGAAGCGAATTGGTTTCCTCCCAGTCCTGGCTCCAGCTGTCATCTTCGAAGTCGTACCACTCGCACGACAGGCCCGCGACCTCCGATGACACCAGCCAGCCGTCGACATCGCGCTCTTCCACGTCTTCGCTCACATGGGGCCATGCGCGCACCACGAGGCCGCTCTCCCCGTCCTCCGAATCCACCGTGACCGAAATCCGGTGCAGGCCGTTCTGATAGGGGGAATCGGGCGGAAGAAAGGCAGTCCCGCTGGTGACCCAGCTGATCTTATTGGCCGCACTTTTCGAGGTGCCGCCGCTGTCATCCAGCCAGAACCCGTAGGCCTCCGGCTTCGAAGAGAACCAGGCCGCACTGCGCAGAGCGGTGACCAGCTGGCCCATGGCGAATTCGCCGTAGTGCAGCTGCTCCAGCATTTCGCCTCCGCGGTTCCAGGCCTTCATGATGCCCCAGAAGGACCCGCCGGCCATCGTGGCCACGAGACTAAAAATCGCAAGCGCCACCAGCAGCTCGATCAACGTAAAAGCCGATCGAGCCTGCCTTCGCCGAGGCTTCGGCTGGCACACCCGCAATTCAATCAACGTGAATCCGCGGATCTTTTTCGGGGGAGGTCTCACAACAGCCCCTTGGGTTTCAGGGTACGTTCGCCGTCGCTGTTTTCAGGCACATACAGATACTGAACGGTCTCCTCCATGCCCTTCTTGCTCCCGCGGGTCCAAAACACGCGGGTCGTGAGCAGAAAGAGCCCCTCCTTCTGCTCGTCGTCCTCCCCGTAATCGTCAATCTGCCGCGTCCAGTTCCAGCCGGAAGGTCCGCTGTCAAAGCCGCCGCTATCCTGCCCCGCAGTAATCTCATCCATCAGATAAATGGGATTCTCCGCCTCCACTTGTCCCAGCATCCGCCGGGCCATTTCGTAGTTGCGGGCCTGGCGCACCACGGCGAGCGCCCGGGACGCCGCCTCGACCAGCGCCACAAGCGCCGTGCCCAGAATCACCACGGCCAGCAACACCTCAATGAGGGTCATTCCGGAACGCTTATTCACGGCGCACCTTGGCTTTCCCCGTCACGGGATCCATCTCGATTTCCGCGATGCGATTCTCGTCATCCCCGATCTTGATGGTATATGCATCACACATCCCATTGGGGTAATAGCTGACATAGTAGATATCATCGAATTCTTTTCCGCCTTTAAAATTCAGAATCCGGACCCCCTCCTCCAGCGCCCGCACCGTATCCGATTGAGTGCCCGAAGCCGTTTCGCCCCCCGTAGATTCACCCCCCCCGCTCGCCTCGGTCCCCATGCCGGACCCCGATCCGATCCCGCCGAAAAAGGCATCCTTTTTCACTCCAGGCTGCCCTTGATCTACCAGTTCAACCGTCCCTTTGACCTCATCATACAAAAGGGCCATATAGCGCTGTCCCAGCACGGCTTTGGATTGGGCATTCCGATGCATCATCGTCACGGTCCGCAGAGAATTGCGCAGCTTGGCCCCGCGAAAGGAGCGAGCAAACATGGGAACGGCCACCGCCGAAGCAATGGCCATGATCACTACGACCAGCAGGATTTCTAGCAACGTGAACCCGGTTCGCCGCTGCCTTTTCATCGCTGATCGTTGCTTTCTGTGCCGGATCCGCAACTACTTCACATCGTCCGCGCCGCCGATACTTCCGTCCGGACCGCCCGACACCACCACATAGATTCCGTTGTTCTGCTTGGTGTATTGAAATTCCTGCCCCCAGGGATCCTTAAGGGTTTCGGCCTTCTTGAGATAGGGCCCGTTCCAGTTCGGCTCGCTTCCCTTGGTGATCAAATTCTGCAGGCTTTCCGGCAGCTTACCGTTGTCGGTTTCGTACAGGTCAATGGCTGTGCCGATCGCACCGACACTGGCTTTTGCCGCCGAGGTCTGGGCCTGCGCCACACGGCCGCCCAGCCGGGGCACTGCCACCGCGGCCAAAATACCGATAATGACCACCACCAGCAGGATTTCAATCAGGGTGAACCCCGCATCCCGACGCTGAATTTGTTTGTTCTGTTCTTTCATGATGCACCTCCGACCCATGCTGGATCTTTTCATTAAAACTCTACCACACACACTCCGACCCACCCAATCGATTTTTCAATGGACTCCCGCACCCCGGTCCTCCCCATCCTTCCGGACCTACGGGACGACATTGTCGAGAAACTGGTCTTCCTCCAGCCAGCGGATGACGCCGTGATAGACCGGCCATTGATTGGATGAGATCGAATAGGGCTGCCGGCCGCCGTTGTATTGCGAGCGATAGGCCTCAAATCCGCTGGATTCGGTCGAGGCCATGTCGCTCCAGGCCACCAGCAGGGAGGGCGCCGAGAAATCCGGAATGCCGTAGGATTCATTCATGCTGTATCGATCATTCCAGAAAACGGCGTTGGTTTGGCCGATGTGCTCGTCATAGTCCAGATTGTAGGAGGTTTCCCGCATCGGCAGCAAGGTGTCCCGATTGTAGGTCAGTACCGTGAAGCCGGAGTTGTTTCCATGGTTGAACAGTAGCCCGTTCATGATCTGAATACCGACCGTCGCATTGGAGGTGGCCGGGTCGTTGGCTATTTCCCAGCCTCGGTTATGATAATGACCGCAGAAAATTCCGGACACGGTATCGCTGTAGTCTGCGATCAGCTGATTATACTGCTTTACGAACGGTTCTTTCCAGTCGGAGGTGGCCACACCGGTCTGGCCGGTTTCCCAGTGCTGCCAGGTTTCAAAGGCATTCACGCCGGGTGGAATGTGCTGAATCACCCATACGGGCGTTCCCTGAGCCTGACAGGCTGAAAGCCGCGCTTCCAAAAAGGCCAGCTGGTTGCTGCCCGGGAGCATGTCGCCCGGATATTTCGGGCTGAGAAAAGTCGTTTCCAACGCGACCATCTCCCCCGCGCCAAAGGGTGCCGCATAGCATCCCGCATTCGTGAAGGTAGCCGAGAAGGAAGCGAAATCAGTCACCCCCGTCAGCCCGTACTGATAAAAAACAGGTGCAGAGGTCGCCAGAAACGCATCCCCTACCGTGATGTCATAATCTTCCAAAAAGGTGTCGTTGTTGCCCAGAACGCAATACACCGGCACATCCGGGAAAATCTGGTTCGCCTTGAACAGAATATATTCCAGCATTTTGATCGACAGCCTCTTCCAGTTCTCCGGATCGGGGTCGCCAGTCACATCGGCATACAGGTCCCAGAAATCGTAATATCGGAAATCCCCTAGGAACAGGACCGCGTCGGGGCGGGGACAGACGGCCACTGCATTGCTCAGCGCGGAACGATACATCATCGGTGTGGTCGCGGCCACGCCGCTGGCATCTGCGGTGTAGTATCCATTGGTGGCTGCCGCCAGAATGGAATCCCACTGACTGACCTCCGTGGTCATCAGCTGATCGACAATGGAAGCCGAGGCAAACGGACTCATGTGCAGATCCGAAAAGAAGATCACCCGGCCGACCCGGTTGGAAGCCGCTCCGGATTCTTCCAGAACGCGGTAATACTTCTTCCCATCCGGCCCTGGAGGATAGGTATAGCTGTTAACCGTTCCATTCGACGGGATATTCGTCACAGACGGAACAAATGCATTGGAGATGTCCAACCGTTCTGCAGATTCGATGGTGAAGACCGCCTGGCTGGCCCCTTGCCAGACCAGCGAGAAGGCGCCATCCGACATCCATCCTTCCAGAAGGCGAAGAGGATCCTCCCCCCGCTGCCCTGCCGCACCCCTCCCTGGCAGCAACACGACCAGGATCAGCGGACACAACAGAACCCGCCGGAGAAGCTGGAAACCCCGTGCCTGAAACCAATATGACCCGCTTCTCTTCATCAACAGCCCTCTCCAGTGGAATTGGAGCATTTCATTCCACAGAATCCAGAAAAATATGAATGTTTTCTGCCGCCGGCTCCGCTGGCGGTCTGACACAACAAAACACCCGGCCAGATCATTCTGAGCCGGGTGTGGAATCGTTGCGACAGACCGCTTAGTTGCGGCCGACGCTGTGATAGGTGAAACCTTTGGCCCGGATCTCTTCAGGATTGAAGATGTTGCGACCATCCACAATCACAGGGGTGGACATCACACTCTTCAATTTCTCCAGATCAACCTGCTTGACGTCATCCCACTCGGTCAGAATCAGCAGCAAATCGGCATCCTTGGCGCATTCGTACAGATCCTGCACGCAGTCCAGTTCTGGATGGAACTCTTTGAACTTCTCTTCGGCCACCGGATCCCACGCACAGAGCTTGGCCTTCATTTCCAGCAGTTTCGGCACGAAATACAGGCTCGGGGATTCGCGGACATCGTCCGTCTCCGGCTTGAACGCCAGCCCGAAGATCGCAATTTTCTTGTCCTGGACGACCCACAACTCCTGTTTGATCTTCTTCATCACATAGTCGCGCTGGGTCTTGTTGATGTGCTGGACTTCCTTCAACAGCGTGAATTCATGGCCCAACGCATCCGCCAGACGCACAAACGCATCCACATCCTTCGGGAAACAGGAACCGCCATAGCCCACACCCGCGCTCAAGAAACGGGGGCCGATCCGCGGGTCCAGGCCCATGCCCTTCGCCACCTGGCTGACATCCGCCCCCGCCAGTTCGCAAATACGCGCCACAGCATTGATATAAGAAATTTTCATCGCCAGGAAGGAGTTCGAGGCATGCTTGGTCAGTTCGGCGCTCGTCACGCTCATCCGCAGGAACTCGCCGCCGCCCTTCTGTAGAATAGGCTTATAAATTTCTTCCAGCAGGTCACCGGCCCGTTTGCTTTCAACGCCCACGACAATGCGATCGGGGTGGGTGGCATCCTCGAGTGCGGTGCCTTCGCGCAGAAACTCCGGATTGGAGGCCACATCGAAATCCGTGTCTTCCCGCAGATACTTCAAGATCGTCCGCTTCAGGTGCTCGCTGGTTTTTGCCGGGACCGTGCTCTTCTCCACCAGCAGGCGATAGCTGGTCATGTGCTCAGCGACCTGGCGGCCGACCTGCTCGACATAGGTCATGTTCGCTTCACCGCCCACACCCGGAGGGGTACCGACCGCAATAAAGATCACTTCAGCAAAAGCGGTTCCCTCTTCGATCGACGTGCTGAATTTCAGGCGGCCGGACTTCACATTCCGCTCGACGACTTCATCCAGACCGGGCTCATAGATCGGCATGATATTCTGATGCAGCATCTCGATCTTTTTCGGGTCGTTATCGATGCACAGCACCTCATGACCTGCATCCGAAAAACATGCACCGGTCACCAGACCGACATAACCTGTTCCAACCACTGTGATTTTCATACCGTCTGCTCCTTGTTTCCTTCTGAATTCGAACAGGCATAAGCTATTGAAATTCCGCCCTAAAATCAACCCCTTCCACGCACCTGCACCCGGAAGGAAGCCGACTGTCGCATGAAAAATTGCCTCGATCGCCCTGAAAAGGGCAAAGAACCTTTCCATTTCGGGAAACCTGTGGAACAATCCTTCCCCATCATGAAAATCCAGCGCGCCCTTGTAAGTGTTTCTGACAAAACCGGCATTCTTGACTTTGCCCGCGGCCTTTCCGCGCTTGAGGTTGAGATTCTGTCCACCGGCGGCACCGCCGCCGCCCTGCGCAAAGCAGGAATTCCCGTCACCGATGTGTCTGCCTTCACCGGACACCCCGAAATTCTCGATGGCCGCGTCAAGACCCTGCATCCCAAAATCCATGCCGGCATTCTGCAACGACGCATGAACCCGGCGGATAGGGACACCTGCAAGAAGCTGGACCTGCCGCCAATCGACCTCGTGTGCACCAATCTCTATCCGTTCGAGCAAAGCCCGGGCATTGAGAATATCGATATCGGGGGACCGTCCATGCTCCGGTCCGCCGCCAAAAACCATGTGGATGTGATTGTCCTCTGCGACCCCGCCGACTACTCATCCGTTCTGGCCACCCTTCAGTCCGATGGCGATCTGTCACTGGAAACCCGCCGGGCCCTCGCCACCAAGGTGTTTACCCGCACGTCGGTCTATGATGCGGCCATCGCCAAGTGGCTGGCTGGCGAACCGCCGGCCGAAAACCCGCTGCGCTATGGAGAAAACCCTCACCAGCGTGCCTCTTTCCGCCCCGACTCCCCTCTCCCGCCCGAGGCCACCCTCGCCACGGCCCGAATCCTTCATGGCAAGGAGATGTCCTACAACAACTATGTTGACGGCGATGCGGCACTGGAAGCCGCCCGTGAGCTCTATGACGCTCCGGCCGCCATCATCATCAAACATACCAATCCCTGCGGGGCGGCCACCGGCGAAACCCTTGCCGATGCCTTGTCCGCCGCCTGGGAGGGCGATGTGGTCTCCGCCTTCGGCTCGGTCATCGCCTTGACCCGCCCCGTCGACCTCGCCACCGCTCAACTGTTGAAGGGCCGCTTTGTCGAAGCGGTGATTGCTCCGGAATTCGAACCGAACGCCCTGGAATTCCTTCAGGCCAAGTCCAGGGATATCCGGCTGCTCTCTCTTGACCGCCCGCTGAACGCTCCTCTGCCCCGGCAGATCCTCCGACGCATCAATGGCGGAACGCTCACCCAGGATGCGGATATCGGCGCCCCGGAAGGCTGGAGCGGCGTGACGGAGGCGTCTTTCCCCGATTCCTTACGTCCGGTGGCCGACTTCGGTATCCGGGTCTGCACCCACCTCAAATCCAACGCCATTCTGCTCGCCTGGGAATATGCCCCCGGCAACTTCTCCATCCTGGGTATGGGCGCCGGACAGCCCAACCGCGTCGATGCGATGCGCAAACTGGCGCTGGCAAAAGCCCGCGAAAACATCGACCGCCTGGAACTGGACCGCAAAACCGTCCTTGCCCGTTCGGTCCTTATCTCCGATGCTTTCTTCCCGTTTGCCGACAATATCGAGGCCGCCGCGGCATTCGGCATCCGCTATATTGTCGAACCCGGCGGCTCCAAACGCGATGCTGACTGCATTGCCGCCTGTGATGAAAAGGAAATCTCGATGGTCTTCACCGGATGCCGTCATTTCCTTCACTAAACGATGCCCTCATTTTTCGGAAAAGTGCCGTTGACACCTTGAATCACCCCATGCTAGTGTTAATGAACAATCGTTCAGATACAGGAGAAACCCCATGGCCACAAAATCATCCGCCGCCCCGAAAAAAGACCCGAACAGCCAGTTACCCCCCGCACTGAGTGCTGTCCTCGCCCAGATTCAAAAGGAATTTGGCGAAGGCGCCATCATGCGCTTGGGTAACGGCGAACCCATCAAAAAAATTCCATCCATCTCCACCAGTGCCATGACGCTGGATTTGGCTCTCGGAATCGGTGGCGTACCCCGCGGCCGCGTCGTTGAAATCTTCGGCCCCGAATCCTCCGGAAAAACTACGCTCGTTCTGCATATTATCGCCGAAGCGCAGAAAGCCGGCGGCATGTGTGCCTTCATCGATACCGAGCATGCCCTAGATCCCGGCTACGCCAAGAAGATCGGGGTGGACATCGACAACCTGCTGGTCTCCCAGCCCGATTCCGGCGAAGAAGCCCTGATCATCGCCGATCAGCTGATCCGCTCCAACTCTCTCGATGCCCTTGTGCTGGACTCTGTCGCCGCTCTGGCACCCCGTGCGGAGCTGGAAGGGCAGATGGGCGATTCCCATGTCGGCCTGCAGGCCAGGCTGATGAGCCAGGCCATGCGGAAAATGACCAGCATCCTGGATAAATCCAAGACCTGCTGCATCTTCACCAATCAGATCCGTGAAAAAATCGGCGTCATGTTCGGAAGCCCCGAAACCACCCCCGGTGGCCGCGCCTTGAAGTTCTACTCTTCCGTCCGTCTCGATATCCGCCGCATTGGCGCCATCAAATCCGGCGACGGCAAGGTGGTTGGCAACCGCACCCGCGTCAAGGTCGTGAAAAACAAGGTCGCCCCTCCGTTCACCGAAGGCGAATTTGACATCCTGTATGCGGAAGGCATCTCCAAAATCGGTTCGATCATCGATGCAGCCAACAACTACAACCTGCTGGACAAGCGCGGCACGTGGTTGTCTTTCCAGGGGGAGCAGCTTGGTCAGGGCCGGGATGCCGCCCGGAGGAATCTCAAGAACGAACCCGAACTGCTGGAAAAGATCCGGAAAGCCGTTCAGGACAAGCATGATGGTGTTGAAGCACCGGCCGAAGAAAAAAAGGCGGCCGTACCCAAAGTAGACGCTCCGGCCGAAAAGCCCAAATAATACTGGTTCCGGATTCTCAGTCAGAAAAGAGCCTTTCTTCGGAAGGGCTCTTTTCCATTTCAGTGCTTCTCATCATTTTGTGGTAGGGTCTCCGCAACATGAACATGTCGAACTCCTATCCCATTGGAAAAGTCTTTAATATCCCGGTCCGGGTGCATATCACACTGCTGATCTTTCTCCCGCTCCTAACGGTATGGTTTGCTCCTGCGAAGAATCTGGTGGGGCTGACCTTTGGCCTGCTGGGTGCCATCGCACTGTTTGGCAGCATTGTGCTGCATGAAGTCGGCCATTCCCTTGTCGCACGTGCCAAAGGATCGCGCATCCGTGAAATCCTGCTGCTGCCCATCGGCGGCATGGCCCGGCTCGACCAACTGCCCCGGCGCCCCGCCGATGAAATCCTGACGGCTCTCGCCGGTCCGGCCGTCAGCTTTATTCTTGGAATTATTGGCCTGCTGGCAGGACCGGCTGTCTTCCGATTCAACCCCATGCTGGGATCGCTCTGCTATAACATCGGTGCCCTGAACATCATGTTGGCCCTGTTCAATCTGATCCCCTCCTTTCCCATGGATGGCGGGCGGATCTTCCGTGCGGCACTCACACCGCGCATGGGCCGTCTTGCCGCCACCCAACTCGCTGCCAAGGTTGGACGGGGTATCGCCTGGATCTTCGGGATCCTAGCCATTAAACCCCTTTTCTCGGGTGGCAGCCCCAACTTCATGCTGCTGGCTGTTGCATTTTTTGTCCATCAGGCGGCCGGGGCAGAAGCCCGGATGGCCGAGGCCGAGGCTGCCTATATGCGCCAGCGTGCAAACGACAGCGGTATGTGGAAAATCCCGGATACCGATGTAAAGGTCAGCCCCCCTCCCTATGCCCAGACGCCGCCATCCCCCCGCAAGAACCCCGCCCGCGGTTTCTTCGATGACCTGTTCAAGAAATGGCGATAAGCTGAGGCCCCGTTCATGCCCCCTTCCACTACCCTTCTCAAAAAGCGTTCCCAGATGCCGCATGAGCCCTTGGAGCAATGCCACGGCGGACTCGGCGCACTCGACTGGACCGAAGTGCTCGGACCCGGAGACCTCACAGGCAGGCGCATTCAATTCATCCACGATGATATTCTCGCGCCCGGTGTTTCCGTCGGCATGCATGAACATACCGCGGACGAAGAGTATTACTACATCCTTTCCGGCAGCGGCATCATGATGCTGAATGACGAACAGATCGAAGTCTCCGCCGGCGACATCACGGCCGTCTTCCCCGGCGGAACCCATTCGCTGAAAAACACCGGATGCGAAGACATGCGCATTCTCGTGATCAGTGTGGCTGTCGCATAGCCCCAACTCAAAAGTTTCCATGGTATG
>CAZGMQ010000023.1:0-46544 GCA_964526745.1 uncultured Verrucomicrobiota bacterium | reverse complement strand
TTCTCTCCCTCACCACCCTCGGCCTTCGGTGTCATCTATTTTGAGGCAATGCGGGCTTCCACAAAGCCAACGAATACCTGCGCGAAATCCGGGAAGCGGTGAAATAATGGCTTGGCTTACTACAGGTGCCGATGAAGTGTCAGAGGAAAAGACCGAATCCTTCGATGTAATCGATGCAGCCACGGGCAAAGTGACCGGCATCAACCGCATCACCAGCCGCCGTCTGGTCCGGATCACCGACTACGAGCAGAAAAGCCATCAGCCGGACTTTGATCCGGACATGTGGGTCAGCGAGGCATCCATTGGTGGTTGGTTTACAGGCCCGCGCTGCATTCAGCATCGCTTTAAATTCAAAAACATAACCAAGATGCTGTTGGAATTTAAGCGCATTGAAGGGTTTGCCACCTGGCAGATCGTTGGCAACAAATTTGAGGCCATCCCGGCCGAATCTAACCCGGCAGCTGAAACATAGGCCATGGGCGCTCTTTTCCAACTATCCATGTTTTTCCCGTCCGGCAAGGGCCGCCTATCCCGCATAGAAGACATGCTCGACCTGCATTCCCGCTTCATCGAAGGCATCGAGGCCGAAGACCGGGCAACCGTCCGCCGCAACGCCAGGGGCGGCATCACCATCGGCGCCCAGGCCCGCTCCGCCTCCGGCACTGGATCCGCCTATGCCTCCTACTTCAAGCTTTACAATGCCACCACCACAGCCGGATCCCCCCAGATCGGCGTCACGGATGCTGGCTGGCTTGGTACCGGCGATCCAACGAATTGCGGCGTGGATAAAGTCAACGGCGTGAGGGTTGATATTCCAGTCTTTACTGAGACAATGACAGCCATCGGCATCTATTATGTATGGCTCCACTCCTGGATAGATGAATCGACGGGTGAACATGCTGAAATCATTGTGGGCGATGCTGGCGATACCGACGAACCGGACAATCCGAATGACGGCGACGGATACGCCAGCCAGCTCCTTGGCCGCTTTACTATCACAAGCACTGATTCTGTACTGTCCATGACGGACACAACGCAGGATTATCTGCGCGGTGGTGAACATATTGAAATCATCATCGGTGATTGTGCTGGCGGCGCGGTAGAGGATATATGAGTCTGCTCTGGAAACAGGGAGCGTTTGTTCTCAAGAATCTAGTCACAGGGCTTGTCTATAAATGCCGTTGTTGCCCTTGTTACGAGTGGGGAATTGGGCTTGTGTGCGAATATCCATGTGGCGATGCTCCAGCAGAAAACAAAATAACAAGCATAACAATAAATAACGTAGGCGCACACAAGGCGATGGATATAGCTATTTTCTCCGGCACTCCGATTGGATCAATCGCTTGCGCGTCATTCAATGCGCCATATGATGGAAGCGCGGTATTTGAAACATTCATAAATGGGGTTGGCTCTGGAACTTCTACTATTTCAATGACAAGCGGAGCGTCCGTTGTATATAGCACAACATTTTTTGATAATGACATTCTGGAAGATGGAGCGCACAAAATAGAAATCAAAGCGACTCTCACAGAAACAGCAACGAGCGATGAAGAGGACTTATATCGACACGCTTGCCTATTAGTCTATGACGCAGGGACGCTAGAGAGTCCAGATTGCGCCGTAATGCCATACGCGCTTTATGAAACGTCTGGTGCCGTTGTAGCCGTGGGGCATGGCGGGGTAAGTGACGCATTCAAATTTGGACTGATGTTCGGCCCATATAATACAAAAATTGATGCAGAATATGTTTATACTAACTGGGGCGGCCTAATTAGGGAGTGGAATAAAACTTGTCATTGCATTTGGGAATGTGGTCCGGGCGACGACGCAATGTATGCCTCTTGGGTAAATAACATTCTTTATGAATCAACAGGATTGACAGACTGGGCGTGCGAGGTCGCTATGGAGTGGGAAATTGACTCAAATTTCTACGGTACTGGGTCAGTTGAGTTAGAATCTGAGGCCGGCCTCATATTGTGGGATAATACGGACGGTAGCACCACAATAACAATCCCAGCGTGTACGAAGGTAGGGTTCAACTTTGGCATACAAGGCTGCACTGGAGAGTGGCAGGTGAATATATACAGCACAGACGGTCAGGCGACTATTTGCTGTATTGATGAGGTTGGGGGTACATACGAAGACGCGGTAATAACCTATAGCTATTCTACCGGAGAAGGAATCCCAAACACTTCAGACGACCTAGCAGACTACTTAGAAAATTGGGAGGTATAAAATGGCATGTTGTGGACAACATAGAAAGAGCAGCCCGACTCCAGTGGGGTCTAAGAAGCGAACAGGGAGCCATCTCATCTATCCAGCAGAGGGGTGTGTCCTTTGTGCAGAAAAGCACATATCAACCGCATACGCATTGGCTGGCGAAGCTGGATACATCCCCGTGAATCGACAGCGGATTATAGGCGAGCTAACGGCCTGCGCACTTCATCTATTCAGAGAGCATAAAGAGCTTTCGGAAGCTGTGCGAACCATCCGCCACCAGATTCAGCAACGGCGCGAGAGCGAAATCGACTGGTTGCCGGTATTAAAGAAAATTGACGATTTAGCAACGAAAGAGAGCACAACATGAAAACAAGAATCTTTATCACAGCCGCAACCCTCTGGATGCTGACGGCATCCTCCCTGTTCGCGCAGGCCACAGGGATAACTGGCAAATTCTATATCTGGCCCAACTGGACGCACTCCAAGACGGGCGGAGCGTCTACCGTAAATGAGACGTTCACGAAAATTATTAATGACACCGTGACATTCGGCACAAACGATAATCAGATGAATGCGCTTTGTGTCTATTCGGGAAGTCTGACGAATAATGAGACATTCGAAATGTCACTTTTGACGGCAACCAATTCGTTCGGCGATGCGGTTGCTTTTGACCGTGTGAACTTCCTATGCTTCAAATCGACAGGCGGAAGCGTGAAGTGGGCTGAATCTGGCATGTCATTCTCCTCAGTTGTGCTTGGATCAGACGAAGACGAAGTAAACATCAAAGACGGTGGGGTAGCCTTATTCTACGCGCCGGACTCAACAGGCTATTCGGTTGGGGCATATTCAATCATCAAAATCAAAAACACAACCGCCATTCCAGACGGCCTATATCGCGCAGGGAATCTTGCCATTGATGACGGAATCGCCACGGCCTTTCAGACAACGAATGAGTCATGGTATTCGATTTCAGACGCCTTCTATACGGATGCGGCAACGTCCAATATCGTATTCAGCAGCAACGACACGGTGAATATCGCTGCCTCTGCCGCCAACCTGTTCGGGATCTGGCAGGTGCAGGTTGATGCCGCCGGCGCCATTACAACCCGCGCCCCGTCCACCAACCAGGTCTATACCTCCTCGGCTTTGGCATTGGCCGCCTTGCCGGCCGTGGATGCGGCCAATGTCTCGCTGGGGTATGTCATCGTGTCGTGCCCCACATCGACGGCCTGGGTGGCCAACAGCTCAAATCTGACCGGGCTGGCGACATTCACCGATGCCGCCGCGAGCGCGGAGCCAAGCGTGGCCTATAAGTTATACATCGGCGGCACAAAGATCCAGTGAGCTCTGCGGTACACCCGCGACCCATCCGCCTAGCCCCCGCCGGCGCCCGGCAAATTCACAAAATGACCCTTTTCATTCTTCGAATTTGACCCTTTTCATTCTTTTCGCTCGTTTACAAAAATAATCGAAAAATGACCCAAAGGGGTCACTTTTGACTCAAAACAGCCCCCCCCTATGCGGATTTCCGTGATTTTTGGGCGGCGGGGCATGGGGAGTCACTTTTTCGAGGGAGAGAGAAGGGCCGGTTGAAAAAGCGGCGGCCTTCCGGTAAGTTGGAGACATCAGATTCAGAGTGCAACCCGCAAGCAAAGGAATACAGCATGAACAAGTTTAGTTTTCTCATCCGGTCGGCATGTGTCGTGGCGGCCGTTTTCATTTTCTCGGGTTGCGCGTCCACGAAAATTTCCAACGAGTGGAAGGCGCCGGAGATTGCCGATGCGCCGTTCCAGAAAGTCATGGTGATGGCCATCACGAAGCAGGATGGCACGCGGCGCCTCTCTGAAGATGCGTTTGTCACAGAATTGGGCAGTCAGGGTGTCGGCAGCTACCCGTATCTTGAGACCGAAGGCAAAAAAGTGCCCCGGAAAGTCGTGGGTGAGGCCGTGAAGGAGGCCGGGGCCGATGCCATCCTGACCGTCAGCCTGGTGAAGACCATTACGAAACAGAATGTGGTTCCAGACTATTCCAGAGCCTCGATGTATGACGGATACTATTCCTCCTGGTATCGGGTGTATGATCCGATGGCGGTGACTGCGTATGAGTACGATATCGTCGTTCTGGAAGTGAAGCTGTACGATGTGAAGAGCGAATCGCTCGTGTGGTCGATCACCACCCAGAATGTCGACTCGGGCAACATGAAAACGGAAATCGTGCCCTATGCGAAGACCGTGGTCGCCCGCTTGCGCAAACGCGGCCTGATCTGATCCAAATCACCCAAAAAGCTGAAAAATGGCCTGAAACGGCTGTTCCGAGGCCAAAAATGGTCAAAAAAGCCTCAAGAAGTGCCAAAATCAGCATTTTTTGAGGTTTTTTATGGGTCCGGAGGCTTACATCACAATGAACCGTCCCGACCTCACAGAGAGTTGGGTGAGGATTTTCGGGGCTATCCGGTGGTGGAGCGCATGCAGGCCAGCACTTCAGACCTACTCATCCTTTTGGACGAGGAGGCCATAGTGGTAGGGGGGCAGGTCGATGTGGGGATGGACAATGCGGAAACCGGCGGCGCGGGACCAAGCCGCGCAGTCTTCCGGTGTCGGGCGCATTGCGATAGGTGGACCACGGGGGGTGTCCGAGTCAACGTTCCAGTGCATGATGCCGAGCAGACCGCCGGGTCGCAGGATACGGAAGGCTTCGGTCAGTAGCCGCCCGGGATCCTCTAAATGAAGAATCTGGAACAGCATCGCATAGTCAATGGAGTCATCGGGCAGGCCGGTCCCTTCTTCGATGAAATCCCGCAACTGGGTCCGGACATTGCCGAGACCCAGACGTTGGGCTTTCTCTTTCGTGGTGGCAATCATGTCGGGTTCGATGTCGAAGGCATGAACCGGGCCGGACACGATGGTGGCAGCCGGAATCGTGAAGGTGCCGTATCCGCAGCCGAACTCCGCGACGGCGTCCAACTCCGGGCGCATGTCCAACTTCTGGAGCGTGTCAGCCGGGTGGAAGAAGGAGTCCCACAACTCCTCTTCCGGCATGCCGCTTTCTCGGGTTTTCATGGGCCAAGCCCGATCAGGTCGTGCGCTTGAAACGGAAGCTGACCTTGGTCGTGCTGGTTTTCCCGTCCATTTCCACGAGGGGATAGGCGAGGAAGTTGATGGGTCCGGAGGCCGGTCCGGGTTCGACCATCAGATCGCGTCCGCGGCTGAACTCGAAGCGGTTGGCGGGCGCGTGTCCAAAATAGTACATGCTCAGTGCGGTGAATTTGTCGCCTTCGCTGATGTCGAGCGGCCACCACTTGCCATCCGCATAGAACTCGGCCCAGCAGTGATAGCCATCCACGCCGCCCTCATCACGTGACGAAGGGAGGGCCGCGCCGATGGCGAACCGTGCCGGAATGCCCGCCGCCCGCGCCAGGGCGATGAAATAGGAATGGAAGTCGGTGCAGTTGCCGGAGGGTGAGTCACAGGCACGGAGCGCGTCTCCCTGACCCCAGCCCGTACCGCATTTCTGATAGGCCATGGTGTCAATGACGTGGTCATAGAGCGCACGGGCGCGCATCAGGTCGCCTTCCCGTCCGGCAATGGCTTTCGTGGCGATTTCTTTAAAATTCTCGTCGCTTGGGACCTTCCGTTCGGGAGCGAGATGTCGCTGGGCTTCCACTGGATCGCCTTCATAGGCTCCCACCTCGAGACGCTTGACCTGGTAAACGATTTCCAGTGGCTTGCCGCTGTCTTCGGGTCCCAATTCAAGAAACAGCACCTGATTGCCATGGGCGGAATCGGTCAGTTTCTGTTGCTTGCCGGGAACGGAGATGGATTTGATTTCCACGGTCTGGAAGGCATCGGATTGGGCCAGAGGCAGCCACATGCGGGCTGTGGTTTGGATCTCCGGCACGGTGGACCGATATTCAAATTCAAAAGCATCCGGTTCGTTCCGCACGCCGAGCAGTTCGTCGGAGGCGTCATCCACGGGGGCACGGACCCAGCTCTTGTCGGTCAGTTGCTTCCACACATAGACAGGGCGGCCATTAATTTTGTGGACCGTGGTATTGGTGACGCTCATCGATCCGGGTTCACCCTTCATAAAGAAGTCGACGTCGTAGAATTCACCGTCATCCGTGGCCATGTCGACGCAGGCAAAGTGATTTTGAGGCCCGAGTGTGGCGAGATACTCCACATGGATCCGCACCAGCTTGAGGCGTAACTCTTCGCCCTCGTAGGGGACAACAAAAGCGCCATTGCCTTGGATGACTTGCTCTTCGATGTGCTTTTCAATTCCTGCCTGGATATCGCCTGTGACGACATCGGGGATTACCACTGGCTCTGTGGCGGTGGTGGACTCGGCTTGCCCGAAAGCGGACAGCGAAAGGAATAATAGCGCAGCCGCCATCACACCCCACACGGGGAGTGAAGATCGGCTGTGCTTGTAGCTGGTGGGATGACTCATATGCTCGGTTTAGTGGGCGGGATGGTCTTTGGGCTTGGCTTTCGCCGGATCCGCTACGACCTTTTTGATCGCCGGATGCTCTGTTGCAGCCTTTTGAACTGCGGGATGCTCAGCCGCTTTCTCTACAGCGGGATGCTCAGCCGCTTTTTCTACAGCGGGATGCTCAGCCGCTTTTTCGACTACCTTTTCCACAGCGGGATGCTCGGCGGCCTTCTCGGCTGCCTTCTCCACAGCGGGATGCTCAGCAACAGCCTTCTCTACGGCCGGATGCTCGGTCACCTGTTGGGCCGCTTTCTCAACGACCGGGTGTTCCGCCACTGAAACGGCTGCTGTGACCACCATTGTTAACCCTATCACGATCAGAATCGCCATTGTCTTTTTCATTCGTATTATCGGACCTTCCTGTATTGCTTACGTACCTTCCATGCCTGCAACGGTGTTGCGACCTGGTGTGCTTAACGGTTAAGTCTACTATATTCCTAGTGTATTGTCAAAATCGCCCCTCGAACCCGGATCTGCTTGCGTGCAATGTCTTTGTTGCCTCGATTTGACCTGTTCAAGCAGTGATCGGCCCGGCAAGATGGGCTTATGTCTATTTGTCGAATCATGGCCATCTGCTGCGTCTGCGTCGGGATCGGTACCGCGGCGCGGGCAGATTCGTATACGGGGGAGACGTGGGGGGTATATTTTAATCTGCCGGATCAGACGACGAGTGTCTCGAACATCGGACCGGATGAATTTGTGATCCGCGATGCTGTCCTGGCGCGCATTGATGCGCTGGAGAGCAACGACTGGGCCTGCCTGTCGACCTACACGTTCTCGGGCAATACGGCGGAGGTCGGGGCGGCGGGCCCGATTCTGGACGCGGTGGAGCGGGCGCTGGACCGCGGGGCGAAGATGGGGTTTGTGGTGGATTACTATGTGAATATCACCTCGAACTACTGGCCGGGAATTTCGCTGTCGAGTTTGGCGGGCCGCGCGGTGAACCCGCTGGAGCTGTCGAAGTCTCCGTACGGCGGCATCCTGCACGACAAGGTGGGGGTGTTCTGGTTCAACGCGACGCAAACGGCCTGGGTGGGGGCTGGATCGTGGAATTTCACGGGCGGTGCCAGTTCACAGCAGTGGAATATCTGGACGGAGATTCAGGACAACGCGCTGGGTGGCGCGTATTCCAATGAAATGCGCGAATTGCTGTCGGGGCGCTTTCATGCCGATCCCGCCAAATCGCATGCGCACGATGGGACGCGCTTTCAGATTGCGGGCATGAGCCGGGAGGGGTGGGTTCGTTTTTCTCCATATCCCAGCGGGAGCTATGGGGGGAGCAACGCATTGACGGACATCACCCGCGCGATTGATGGGGCACAGGACGAAATCTTCTTCGGGCTGAACATGTTGACGCAGCAGGCCGTGGTGAACGCGCTGGTCGACGCCTGCAACCGGGGGGTGGTCGTGCACGGTGTCATTCCCAAAAGCGACCGGGAAGGGGCCGACGACAAGTACTACGCGATTTTGAATTCGACGAATTATGCCACGCGAAACCGGGTGCGGATGTATGAGGCCTACTATGATGCCGCCCGGACCCGCTACGATGGCGGCAGCTGGGATTTGGTCCATGCGAAGTACATGGTCATCGACCCGCGCGGCACAAACCCGCTGGTCATCCAGGGCTCCGCCAATTGGACCTGGTCGGCATTGGTTTCGACATCGTCAAATGATGAGAATGTGCAGTTTTTGCCGCATGAGGGCATCGCGGAGGCCTTCCGATCGCAGTTTGCCGCGATGACGGATGGGATGCTCCCGTGGTGCGAAATGCGTTCTGAGGGGGCCGCGGAGTCAGCCCAGGTGGAATATTGGCTCGCAGAAACGAACCTCTATGAACTGGTCTGGACGGACAATCTGCGAAATTCAGCCGGTTGGACCAATCCTGTGCAGCAACTGCCGACGATACGGGGCACAAATTCACTGAGCCTGTCGCGGGATAAAACCCAGCAATTCTTCCGTATTCAAACAGTTGACTGACGCTTTCGTCCGGTTCGAACATTTCCGGCGGGCTTATTCTAGGTTTTCAATTTGTGGCTTGGCTGTTAGACTGTGCCCCTAACGATTGCAGAAGGGCTTTGGGGGGCTGATGACGCATCGGGAATGCAGTTCAATTTGAAGGGATGGGAACGATGAAAAAGATTGAAAACGAATGGGTTGGCCGCCTCAGTGAAATGGCCGTCTCCAGCAGTCAGGTGGATTCAGAGCTGTACACCAAATATGAAGTGAAGCGCGGCCTGCGGGACATCAAGGGCAAGGGCGTGGTGGCGGGGCTGACCCAGATCGGCGATGTGCAGGCACATCCGGAGGGGGATGACACCGGGCCGGGTCACCTGATCTATCGCGGCATGGATGTCGAAGACATCGTGAATGGCTTTCTGTCCGAGGGACGTTCGGGATATGAAGAAACCTGCTTCCTTCTGCTGGGAGGTGAACTCCCGAATACCCAGGAACTCGCCGGCTTTAAAGAGCTGCTGGGGTCGTATCGCGATCTGCCGCATTACTTCGTGCATGATTCTCTGCTGTCACTGACGAGCAAGGACGTCATGAATGCGATGGCCCGCAGCGTGCTGGCTCTCTATATGCTGGATAAGCATCCGGACGACACATCTATTCCCAATGTGATGAGCCAGTGCCTGAAACTGATTGCGACCTTCCCGCTGCTGGCGGCCTACAGCTATCAGGCCAGCGCCTACCGCCATGGCGGCAAGAGTCTGGTCATTCACAGCCCTCAGCCCAGGTTGTCCTCCGCGGAGAACTTCCTGCACATGATGCGCAACGACAGCGCCTACACGCCTCTTGAAGCACAACTACTGGATCTGATGCTGGTCCTGCACGCTGAGCATGGCGGCGGCAATAACTCCTCCTTCACCACGCATGTGGTCACCTCCAGTCTTACCGATACCTATTCGGCGATCGCGGCCGCCATGGGCTCCCTGAAGGGCCCGCGCCATGGCGGCGCCAATGCTAAGGTCGTGGCGATGTTTAAAGATATGAAGAAAGAAGTGAAGGACTGGAGCAACGAGAAGCAGATCGAAGACTATTTGATGCGGCTGCTGAACAAGGAGGCCTTTGACCAGTCCGGTCTGATCTACGGGGTGGGGCATGCGGTCTATTCCACGTCCGATCCGAGGTCCACGGTTCTCCGGGCTCAGCTCGAAAAACTGGCGGTGGAGAAGGGCGTTGAAGAGGAGATGGCTCTGCATAGGACCGTGGAGCGTCTGGCTCCGGAAATCATCGGCCATAAGCGGAAGATGTACAAGGGCGTCAGCACGAACGTCGATTTCTACTCCGGCTTCCTCTATCGCCTGCTGAAAATTCCAAAGGAGCTGTTCACGCCGCTGTTCGCGATGTCGCGCATCGCGGGTTGGAGCGCTCATCGTCTGGAAGAACTGGCCAATAACGGCAAGATCATCCGTCCAGCTTACAAGTCGGTGGCCCCCCGCCGCGCTTATGTGCCGATCGCGGATCGGGCTGCGACCTGATCGCCTGACAGGCTCCGTTTTTCTCTTTTTCCCCTGCCATGGGCTTGATTTTGTTTATATTATATTAAATCTATAGAATAACTTGAATATATACCCCGCCGGGGTATGTTGTGGGTATGAAAACAACCACTCCACACCCGGCCCATGATGGCACCCTGAACCGCCTGTCGCGTATTGCAGGACAGGTGCAGGGCATCCGGCGAATGGTCGAAGACCGGAAATACTGCATCGATATTGTCACTCAACTGCAGGCGACTTGTGCGGCGTTGCGCGCCGCGGAACTGCAGATTCTTCAAACTCACATGAGTCACTGTGTTCACGATGCGTTCGAATCCGGATCCAGCGAAGAGGCCCATCAGAAAATGGAAGAATTGCTCCGGGTCATGAAGAAACAGATGTAGAAAAGAAACCAACCCCAAAACAAAGGAAACCCAATGAAAACAATCCTGATCATGACTGCATTACTGATGGTGGCGACAATGGCCTTTGCGGATGACCACCCGCAAACAACTTGTCCCATCATGGGTGGAGCGATCGATAAAACTCAATACGTCGACGCCGAAGGCTATCGCATCTATGTGTGCTGCGCGGGCTGCATCGACACGGTCAAGGCCGACCCGGCCAAGGTCATTGCGCAGATGAAGGCCGACGGCGTGGAGGTGGCTGAAGTCCCTGAAAGCTCGGCGGTGGAATGAACCGCATCTGGGTCATCCTGATGCTGCTCGCACCGTTCGCGGCGCGGGCAGAGCTGGCGCCTGACACGGTCGCCGCGCTCTCGGTCGATGAGGCGGTGGCGGTGGCGGTTCGCAGTAATCCGGGGTTGATCCGCTTGCAAAAGCAATGGGAGGCCATGCAGGAACGGCCGGTTCAGGCTGGTGGCCTTCCCAATCCGATGATTTCTTTTAGCGGCATGGACCCGGTCAGCGGCGGCTCCTGGCCCGACACCGGTCAGAAACGCTACCGGCTTTTGCAAACGGTTCCAGGGTTGGGGAAGCGGGGCCTGCGAGAAGACGTTGCGAGTCGGGAGACCGAGCTCATGCGCGTGGAGTGGCTCATCGCGAGCCAGGATTTGGCCTTGCGCGTCAAAGAAAAAGCCTATGAGCTGATGGCGGTCCGCCGTGTCCTATCTCTCCTGCGGGAAGAAGAAGGACTTCTGAAGGGCATGGAAGCCGTGGCGGAGACCCAGTACGCCGCCGGTAAACGAACGCAGGCGGATGTGCTCATGGTCCAAACGGAATGGACGCGCCTCAAACAGGAACGCCTCCGGGTTCAGTCTAAGGAAAATACACTTCAGGCGCAGCTGAACACGCTGCTGAACCGTCGTGTGACGGAGGCATTGAGTTTGGAAAACAGCCTCCGCCTGCCCAACTTCGGTTCGGATGTGGAACCGTTGCTTCGGATGGCGGAAACGAATCGGCCTGAAATCTCTGAGGCACAAACCCGGATGGAACGGGACCGCTTGAATCAGAGGCGACGGAGCCGGGAATCGGCGCCGGATTATCAGGTTGGGGTTGAATATCGGGATGTGGATTCGGGCGACGACATGGCGATGTTCACTCTCGGGGTGGAACTGCCAATCTGGCGGACACAGGAACGAGCCGGCATCCGGGAAGCGTCCACGAGAACGGAAGCCAGTCGCGCATCGCTGGAAAACGTCCGGCAGCAAACGGCCCTGGATGTGCAGAATGCCCACTTTCAGTGGATGACCGCCACCCGCACGCTGGATCTGATTCGCAGCGAACTCATCCCGCAGGCCCAAGCCCGATTCATGGCAAGTGAGGCCGGATACCGTACCGGGCAATTGGATTTTCTGGATCTGCTGGCCAGTGAGCGCTTTCTGCTGGACGCCAGAACCAAGGCCGCCCTGACCGAAGGGGAAGTCGGCCGGCAGGCTGCCCGGTTGGAACGGGCCATGGGTATGAATGGGATACATCAACCGACCGGGGAGCAGAACCAATGAAAAAGAACATCATCAAGAAAATCCTCCTCCCCGCGCTGGGCCTCCTCGTGCTGATTGGCCTTCTGGTGGTGCGCGGCTGTGCCGCACGGCAGCCGGAGACAGATGAGGCAAGCGCCCACTCCCATGAGCAGACCCCCGAATTCTGGACCTGCTCGATGCACCCGCAGATCCAGAAGCCGGGCCCCGGACTTTGTCCCCTCTGCAATATGGATCTCATTCCGGTGATGACGGATGACTCGATGGAATCGGATTCTCCCCGCCAGATCGCCCTGTCTCCGGATGCCCGCCATTTGGCGAAAATCGATACGGCACCGGTGGAGCGCCGCGCGGTTGCAATCGAGATCCGAATGGTTGGCCAGGTGCAGTTCGATGAAACTCGCCTCGCCACGGTTGCCCCTCGTGTCGATGGGCGCATCGATCGGCTCGTCGTCAATTACACCGGCATGCCCGTCCAGGCTGGCGACCCGTTGGCCGATTTCTACAGCCCCGAGTGGGTGGCGGCCCAACAGGAACTCCTGCAGGCGCTGAAAGCAGCAAAAGAGTTTCCGGATTCTTCTTCTCTGGTGCCGGCCACGCGCGAACGGTTGCGTCTGTGGGGGCTCAGCCCCGATCAGATTTCCGACATCGAGCGAAGCGGCCAGGTGCGCGACCACATGACCTTTCTGTCACCCATCGGTGGCACCGTGGTGGAGATGACGGCCCGCGAAGGGGAATACGTGAAGGAAGGAACTCGGCTGTTCACTGTGGCGGATCTGACTCATCTATGGGTGGAGCTCGATGCCTACGAGTCTGACCTGGACGGCCTGCGCCTGAAGCAGGAGGTTGCATTCACCACAGAAGCATTCCCGGGTGAACGCTTCAATGGAACCATTGCCTTTATTCATCCGGTACTGAATCCGGCCACCCGGACCGTCAAGGTGCGCGTCAATGTGGAGAATGCGGATGGGCGGCTGAAACCCGGTCAGTTTGTGCATGCTGTGGTGCAGGTCCCCGCTCAGAAAGTTGATGGTGCACTGCCGCTGGTCATCCCGGACACGGCACCGCTGCTGACGGGTAAACGCGCTGTCGTTTATGTGGCGCTGCCGGAAAGGGAGGGTGCCTATGAAGGCAGGGAGGTGGTTCTCGGTGCCCGGGCTGGCGGATTCTATGTCGTGCTCGATGGGTTACGGGAGGGCGAGCGCGTGGTCACCCATGGTGCTTTTAAGCTGGATGCAGAACTGCAAATCCGTGCCAAGCCCAGCATGATGGCGCCGGAGGGCGGCATCGCTCCCATGGATCACAGCCAAATGAAGATGGAGCCCTGAAATGGATCCGGAATTCAAACAAACGGCCGAGCAGCGTTCGCTCATCGGCCGCTTCATGCGGTTTTGCCTGATCAACCGGCTGGTCGTGGCGCTCTTCACGTTTGCCGTCATCCTTGCCGGCTTGCTGGTGGCGCCTTTCGACTGGCGGTTCGGAGGCCTCCAGCGCTATCCCGTCCCGGTGGACGCCATTCCCGACATCGGTGAAAATCAGCAGATTGTCTTCACCCAGTGGATGGGCCGCTCGCCGCAGGACATGGAAGATCAGATCAGCTATCCGCTGACCGTTTCGCTGCTGGGCATCCCCGGCGTAAAAAGCATCCGCAGCTATTCCATGTTCGGGTTTTCGACCCTGTACATCATTTTCACGGAAAATGTGGAATTCTACTGGTCGCGCAGCCGCGTGCTGGAAAAACTCAACAGTCTTCCCGCCGGCACCCTTCCCGAGGGTGTGACCCCCGCGCTGGGACCGGATGCCACGGCACTGGGGCAGGTGTTCTGGTATACCCTGGAAGGGCGCGACGAGGAGGGGCACCCGACCGGCGGCTGGAGTCAGGAGGAGCTGCGCAGCCTTCAGGACTGGCAGGTGCGCTATGGGTTGCTCTCCGCCGACGGTGTTTCCGAGGTCGGCTCCATCGGCGGCTACGTGAAGGAATATCAGGTGGATGTGGACCCCGATGCCATGCGCGCCTATGGCGTTACGCTGGAGGAGGTCTTCGCGGCGGTCAAAGCCGCCAATCTCGATGTCGGCGCCAAGACCATCGAATTCAACCGGGTGGAATATTTCATTCGCGGCATCGGCTTCATCAAACGGCTGGAGGACATCGAAAACAGCGTAATCAAGGTGCGCGCGGATCATGTGCCGGTCACGGTGAAGCAGGTGGCGCATGTCGCGGAAGGCCCCGCCACACGGCGCGGCGCGCTGGACAAGGGCGGCGCGCCCGCGGTCGGTGGCGTCGTGGTGGCACGCTATGGTGACAACCCGTTGGCCGTCATCAACCGAGTCAAAGTCAAAATCGAGGAAATCGCGCCGTCCCTTCCGCGAAAGACGCTCGCAGATGGGACCGTGAGCCATGTGGAGATTGTGCCGTTCTATGACCGCACAGGATTGATCTATGAAACACTCGCCACGCTCAACGATTCCATCGTTCTGGAGATTCTCATCACCATCCTGGTCGTGCTGGTCATGGTCATGCATCTTCGCAGCAGCCTGCTCATCAGCGGCATGCTGCCGCTGGCGGTCTTGCTGTGCTTCATCGCGATGAAGTTCTTCGGCGTCCAGGCCAATATCGTGGCACTTTCCGGCATTGTGATTGCCATCGGTACCATTGTGGATATGGGAATCGTGGTCTGCGAAAATATCCTGCGCCATCTGGATCTGGCCGCCCCGGACGAGCCCCGCCTGGAGACGATCCACCGCGCCATCAGCGAAGTGGGCAGCGCGGTCCTCACCGCCGTGATGACGACCGTCGTCAGCTTTCTGCCGGTGTTCACCATGCTGGGCGCGGAAGGGAAGCTCTTCAAACCGTTGGCCTTCACCAAAACCTTCGCGCTGCTGGCTTCCATCCTGATTGCGCTGGCCGTCCTCCCGGCAGCAGCAACTCTGCTGTTCGGGCTAAAGCCTGGGACCATTCGATGGAAACTTCCGTCCTGGATGAGCCGCTTCGGCGCGCAGGCGGCGACCTGGGTGGCCGTTTTGCTCGTGGGTCTCGTGCTGACGAATGTCTGGAATCCGCTCGGTCCGGAGCGCGGGTTCCTTCGCAATGCCCTGTTCGTCCTGTTGCTGGTGGGCGGCCTGCTGGGATTCTTCACACTCTTCCAGCATTTCTACGCGCGGATGCTTCGCGTCTGTCTCCGGCATAAAACCGCATTCCTTTCGCTTCCGCTTGTGCTGATGATTCTGGGCGCGACGGCCTGGCTCGGATTCGATACCACCTTCGGTTTCCTCCCCGACTCCCTGCGGAGCCGCGGCGCCAGCGTCTTCCCGGGGTTCGGCAAGGAATTCATGCCGCCGCTCGACGAAGGATCCTTCCTCTGGATGCCCACCACGATGACCCACGCATCGATGGGCGAAGCCCTCGATATTCTTTCCATTCAGGATCAGCTCATCGGAGCCGTTCCGGAAGTCGAGTCCGTGGTCGGGAAGCTCGGTCGGGCCGACACCCCGCTCGACCCCGCGCCCATCTCGATGTTCGAAACCGTGGTGAACTATAAACCGGAATACATAGCTGATGCCAATGGGCGGCGCCTGAATTTCCGCTATGACCGCCGGAAAGGCGAATTCGGGCGTGATGAGCAGGGTGAACTGATTCCCGACGACCGTGGCCGCCCCTTCCGCCAGTGGCGCGAGCATATTCACTCCCCCGATGACATCTGGAAGGAAATTGTGGAAGCCGCAAAGCTGCCTGGCGTGACCTCGGCGCCGAAGCTCCAGCCAATTGCCGCCCGCATCGTCATGCTCCAGAGCGGAATGCGCGCGCCCATGGGGATCAAGGTCAAAGGCCCCGATTTGGACACCATCGAAGCCGTCGGCCTGCAACTCGAACGCTTCCTGAAGGAGGTGCCGTCCGTCGAGGCCTCCGCCGTCATTGCCGACCGCATTGTGGGCAAGCCCTATCTCGAGATCGTTCCCGACCGGGAGGCGCTGGCCCGCTATGGCATTCCCATCCGGAAATTCCAGGATGTCGTCGAGGTCGCCATCGGCGGGAAGCAGATCACCACCACCGTCGAAGGACGCGAGCGCTATCCCGTGCGGGTGCGCTATCCCCGCGAGCTGCGCGACAGCGTCGAAACCATGGAAAAGATCCTGGTCTCGGCCGGCACCGGCCAACAGATACCCCTCACCGAACTGGCGGAGATCCGCTATGTGCGCGGCCCCCAAGTCATCAAGAGCGAGGACACCTTTCTCATCGGCTATGTGGTTTTTGACAAACAGGCCGGCCAGGCCGAGGTGGATGTGGTGGAAGACGTCCAGGCCTATCTCCTGAGCAAGAGGAACAGCGGCGAATTCGTTCTGCCGAAAGGCGTCAGCTACACCTTTGCCGGCAGCTATGAAAACCAGCTCCGGGCCTCCAAGACCCTGGCGCTCGTTCTGCCGCTGGCGCTGTTCGCCATCTTTCTGCTCATCTACTTCCAGTTCAAATCCGTTTCCACCACAGCCATCGTGTTCTCCGGCATCTTTGTGGCGTGGAGCGGCGGATTCCTCCTGATCTGGCTCTATGGCCAGCCCTGGTTCATGGACTTCACTCTGTTCGGCGTTCCCATGCGCACCCTGTTTCAGATCCACCCGATCAACATGAGCGTGGCGGTTTGGGTCGGGTTCCTGGCTCTGTTCGGTATCGCTTCCGACAACGGGGTCATCCAGTCCACCTATCTCGATCAAGTCTTCCGGGAACAAAAGCCTTCCACGCGCGAGGCCATCCACGATGCCGTGGTGGTGGCCGCCCAGCGCCGGGTGCGGCCCTGCCTGATGACCTCGGCCACCACCATTCTGGCGCTGGTCCCGGTGCTGACCTCTGTCGGCCGCGGAAGCGACGTCATGGTCCCGATGGCCATTCCATCTTTCGGCGGCATGCTGGTCGTCCTGGTCAGCATTTTCGTGGTGCCCGTGCTCTACTGTCGGATCAAAGAGAGTCATCTGAAGTCAGGAAGGTTACAACAGTAGGAAACAACCATGCGCCGCGAGTTGATCGGCAGATAATGACCGTGCGAAAAGATGTCGGAGCAAGTCAAAAATTCCATCCATAATACCATGAAAGATATGCACAACAGAACTTCGGAATACAAAGCGGACAGCCTCTCGCTTGTCGGTGCCATTGCTATGGGCACTGGTGTGATGATCGGGGCGGGATTTTCGCGCTGACCGGCCAGATGGCGGAGTTGACCGGTAGCCTGTTTCCCCTGGCGTTCCTTTCCGCCGCGCTGATCGTCTCGTTCAACGCTTACTCCTATATCAAACTGTCCAATGCCTACCCCTCCGCTGGCGGTGCTGTTTGACATCGATGACAGCAGCCTACTGGTTCCCGTTCTGGGGGTGGGGTACTTGCTGGCGGCCTTTCTAATCAATCTGTCCGCCAACCGCTTGATTCAGGGAATCTCCACGGTTCTCAGCTTCATCAAGATTGGCGGTATCGTTTTGTTCGGCGTGGTCGGGGTGCTGGCGGCAGACTCGATGGAAGTGAATTTTTCCGCAGCGGCCCCCGGGGCATCGATGACCGAGTTTCTTGGGGCCACGGCTCTCGGCATTCTGGCCTTCAAAGGGTTTACCAGCATCACCAACAGCGGTTCAGAACTGAAAGACCCGCGCCGCAACCTGGGCAAAGCCATCATGATCTCAATCGGCCTTTGTGTGGGGATCTATGCGCTGGTGGGTTTTGCAGTCTCCAGCAACCTGTCGCTGGAAGAGATCATCGCAACGCGCAACTACTCGATGGCCGCTGCCGCCCGGCCTGCGCTGGGCGAATACGCGGTCTTGTTTACGGTGATTCTGGCCATGCTGGCCACGGCAGGCAGCATTCAGAAGCATACGCTGGTCTACACGGTCGTGCTGGGGTTGCTGCTGACGGCGTTTTTCGACCTGTCCCGGATTGCGGCGCTGGGCATCCTGAAGGAGCTGTTCACGCCGCTCTTTGCCATGGCGCGCATCGCGGGCTGGAGCGCCCACCGTCTCGAGGAACTGGCCAACAATGGTAAGATCATCCGCCCGGCCTACAAGTCCGTCGCAGACCGCCGGCCGTATGTGCCGATGGCGGAACGCTAGACGACTTGATCCGGATCCCGGCAGGGGGAATCGTAAGGGCGGGAAGGTCCGGTTTGCAGGGATCTGTCGAGGGTTGGTTGGAATCAGTGTTTCGGTGCAACTCGTGCCCGTAGCACGGCGAGCAGGCCATATCGCGGGCTGAAGGCGAAACCGGCAAGGAACACGATCGCCAGGAGAATCACCATTGCCGGCCCTGTCGGAAGGTTGGCCACGTTCGAGAGGATAACCGCGGTGATGGCGATCAGGACGCCCAGCACCCCACCGCCCCAGAGAATCAAACCAGGGGAGTCCAGATACAGGTATAACGTGGCTGCGGGAGCGACCAGCAGGCCAATGGCCAGTAGCGTGCCCACGGCCTGCAGGGAGGCCACCATCGTAATCACAACAGCGGCGGACATGAGATAGTCGAGGAGTTTGACTGGCACCCCCTGCGACGCAGCCAACTCGGGGGAGAAGACGAATATCTGAAGGGGCCGCTGGAACAGGATCAAGACCGACAGCACCATGGCACCCGCTATGAACATGAACCAGAGATCCCAGTCCGCAATCCCGAGGATATTTCCAAAGAGGTAATCTTCGACGCGAACGTCCGCCGCCACGTGCTTAAGCATCAGCAGTCCGGCGGCGCATCCCGCCGTGAACAGCACGGCCATGGATGCATCGCGGTCGATGCGCGAGTTGGCCGCGACTCCCTCGGAACCGAGTCCGATGATCATCGCCATGATGAATGCTCCGATGAGCGCACTGTAGGGATTGAGGCCCGCGATGAGGGCTCCCAGGGCGATTCCCGGGAAGAGTGTGTGCGATAGCGAGCTGGCAAAGAGCGCACCGCGCCTCAGGACCACGTACCCGCCGACATAACCGTTCATGAATCCAATCATCACGGCCGCCAGCAAGGCCCGCTGGTTGAACTCATAGCCCAGGATGTCGGTAATCAGATTCATGATGCCGGCAACGGATGCCTATTCCCTCTCTCCAAACGCCCTTTTCAAATTCGCCTGTGTCATGGTCTCTACGCTGGTGCCTTGGGCAATCAGCGCGCCGTTAAGGAGAACCACTTCGTCAAAAATATCCCCGAGCGTCTTGAGGTCGTGATGGGATGCCACGATCAATCTTCCGCTGGATGCCAAATCCCTCAGAAGTTGTGCGAGCAGTTCCTGCGCCGGTTGATCCAGACCGGCGAACGGCTCATCGAGGAGTAGCACATGGGCCTCCTGGGCCAGGGCCCGCGCGATGAGCACACGCTGCTGCTGGCCGCCGGAAAGGGCCCCCACCTGGCGACGGGCCAGATCGTCAATTCGCATGGTGGCCATCGCGCGATCGACGGCCTCCCGGTCCACCTCCCCAAAACGTTGCCAGGGCCCGAGAAGAGGGTACCGCCCCAACTCAATGAGACTCCTGACGGTTACGGGAAACTCCCAATTCACTTCGGCACGCTGCGACAGGTAGGCGACCTCGCGGGTGCTCTTTACAATCGGTCGATCCTGCCACAAGACGAGACCTTGACTCATAGGAACGAGTCCGACGATGCTCTTCATGAGCGTGCTCTTTCCGGCACCGTTTCCGCCCACGAGTGCCACGGCGGTTCCGCACGACAGCTCCAGACTCACGTTGTGTATGGCGCAGATGGGCCCGTAGTGGACGTGCAGGCCTTCGAGGCGGAGTCGGTGGGACGGGTGTCCGCAAGTAGGGTCAGTCATCCCGGCTCCAACTGAAGGTGAGCGTCTCATGGACCTCCCCGTTGACCCAGAGGGTGCGCGAGCGCTCCTGCTGCTCATCCGGCTCGATGATGATCTCCAGGACGCCAGCGCCCGGAAGACGGGATTTCAGCACGAACTCGGCGCCGAATTCGTCCATGGAAACCGGGAAGGATTTATCGAACTCGACTCCGCTGGCGGGATCCTCCCGCCACAGCACCTGGTCGTGTTGCAGGAGTTCGAAATACGAGGGCTCTGCCGAGAAATGCAGCGACACCCATGTTGGCACGGCGGTGTTGTCTGGTCCCTGCAAGGTCTGGATGGTCCGCCCGCCGCGCGTCACCAGCACGATCGGCACGACAAGGCATATCCACAACCCCAGGAACAGGATCCATTGTATGATGGGTCTTCCGCGCATAGGGACAGATTACGGATTGGCCAGGAGGGATTCAACAATTGTTGTGATGTTGGTCCGCATCATGTCTTCGTAGGTCGGTGAAGTCGGCGGCAGCGTGCCGGCATGAAGCTTGCCCCCCACGTTCACTCCGGTTTCCCTCACCATGCTGGCAATCACTTTCGGATTCGCGTTGTCCTCCGGGAACAGGGCCCGAACCTGCTGCGCCGCCAGAGTATCGACCACCTCTTTGAGATAGGCTGGATTGGGGCTGTCTTCCGTGCTCAGCCCTTGGACCGTAATCGATCGGAGCCCGAATTCCCGGCACAGGTATCCGAAGGCTGCGTGGGACGTGGTTAATTCACGGTCCCGGCGGGGAATCAGGGCAATCTCCGCCCGGGCCCACTTGTAGAGATGGTCCAGTTTCTCTGCGTAGGCACGATAGCGGGTGTCGTATCCCTTGGCATTCCCGGGGTCGAGTTTGGCGAATTCCAAGGCGATCCCCTTGGCCGCCCGCTTCGTATTCTTCACACTGTGCCACCAGTGCGGATCGATGGATCCCGTTGCATGTGCAGGGCAGCAGATGAAGATCTCTCCGACGGAGACCCGAAGCGAGGGAACTGACCGGCCTACTTCAAACACAGGAACATCGCCCAGAGATTGGATAATGTCATCCAGATATGTTTCAAGGCCTTTACCGGCCACCAGAACTAGATCCGTGCCGGATGCGACCTTCAGGTCGTCCGGGGTCGGGCTGAATGCGTGCGGATCCGTACCGAGTGGCATCAGGTCGATCACCTCGACGTCGGATCCCCCGACTTGTTGTGCCAGATCGCTAACGATCGGGTTCAGGGATGCGATTTTGAGTGGCGCGGCATGGCCGGCCCCCGCGCACACGGCGACGATTGCTAGGATGGTTGCCAGGTGTCGCATGTTTAGCGTACCTCGGCTCCACCCCAGCTCAGTCCCATCTGCAGCCAAACGGTGTGTTCCTCATCTCCGCCTTGGATGTCGTCGTAGTTGTACTGGACCCTCAGCATCGTACGGCGGAACGGGTCCAAGTAGGTGGTGAGCGCGGGGCTCACTCGGAAGCGGTCTGGGGCCTCCAGTGAATCATCATCTGTGACATAGCCCAGACGCAGGCCGGCATCCAGACGCCGGTTGTGCGTGTAGATCGCCTGGCTGTACAAACCCCACCCGGAACCGCCGGAGAGCAACTCGTCTTCATGGGCGTCGTGCTCCTCGTCTTCCTCATGCTCCTCGTGCTCTTCGTGTGCGGTGTGGCCGTCTTCGACGTCGCGATACAGAATTTCGGTCAGCCATGTGACAGCGCGCCCTCCGGGTTCAAGGCCGTTCTCGCGCCAGGTATAGGAGAAGTCGGCGCCGGCAACGACCAGCTGCCGATCGGACTCATCCTCACCCAGGGCGAGGGAAGCGCCCGTCTCGAAGGCATTGAAGTCGTTGCGACGAAACTGCGCGAATGCACGGCCGGTGCCGACGCCGTCGGAGAAACGGACCCCTTCACTGTGAGCATGTCCCTCGTGATCGTCCTCCTCGTGGTGCTCGCCTTCCTCGTGCTCTTCCTCGCTGTGTTCCTCTGCGTGATCTTCTTCCGCACCATGGTCATGGGAGTGGGATTTTGCATCTCCATACCCGGCTGTGATTCCGTAGGTCGTCGCGATTCCCTGCTTGAGCCATGTGATGTCAGCCCCGTCGGTGACGAGTCCGTCGTCGCCCAGAAAGCGCCCCCACACCAGGGGCATGTCCACGAAGTCCCAGGCATGCAGATGCTTGGTATTCTGGCGGCCAAATCGCGCGAACAATCGCCCTCCGCGCACTTCAAATCCACCGGGAATATCCTTGAGCTTCAGGAAGGCTTCTTCCCATTCGGTCTCCCATTCCTCCGCGGCGCCGTACGAGACGGTGTAAACCGCGAAACCCTCGATGGGGCCGGCCCGGAGCGACAGGCCCGCTTCGATGCCTTGCACGGTCCCGTCTTCCCGCGTGGGATCGTGATGCCCGACTTCGAGTTCCGCGGGATTTCCGGTGGAATCACCGATGGCACCGTTAAAGTGGAGGCTGGGGGACAGGTCGACCGGACCAAGCGTCAGGGAGGGTGCCAGCCACTCGGGTTCTACGGAATTGCTCTCTTCGGCATGCGAACTCAAGACCGCGAGACCCAAGACCGCTATTCCAACCATCATTCGCTTCCACATGGCGCACTCTCCTTATTGATAATGAACTATCACTTGATAATGAATTACTAGTATCATAAGATTCCGGCATGTCAACTGCGCGAAGACAAACACAGCAACGGGCGGCCCTGGTCGCCGCCGTCGAGGGCCAAGACTGCGCATTCACACCGCAGGAAGTCCTCGACCACGCGCAGCGCGCCTGCCCGGGGCTTGGAATTGCCACCGTGTATAGGTTAATCCGCAAATTGGTGGAGGAGGGCCGCATCCGGCGAATGGTCGTTGAGGGCAGCTCACCCAGATATGAGCGGACCGATGTGATCCATCACCATCATTTTCACTGCGAATCCTGTGGGGAAGTAACCCCGCTGGAAGGGTGCTCGCTAAAGAAGAGTTACCGGTTGCCTGCCGGATTCAAGGCGTCCTCTCACGAAGTCGTCTTCACGGGTACCTGTCCCGCCTGCGCCGATCCAGATTTTTCATAGTGTGGAAACCCGGTGCCGGGTGGGGCGGGTAGCTCGCTTGATGCGGCGGGCGTTGTTCCGCCGGGCGCAGAGGCCCGGTCTGCAAGAAATTGGATTCCCTGTACAAGGACGACGGATCGGTCCCGCGGATTTTTCGCAATTTGTTTGGCCTTTCGCCCCCGGAGACTGGTAGGATTCCGGCTTAGTTTCCAACCCTTGGAGAAAAGTCATGGACGAATTACTGAACATTTTGAAACAGAACGCCCGCACGAGCCTGGAGGACATCGCCAAGATGCTCCGCTCGACCCCCGTGGATGTGGCGGCAAAAATCGAGGGTTACGAGAAAGCGGGGACCATCCGCGGCTATCGCACGCTCATCAATGAAGACCACATTCCGGATGATGATGTGACCGCGGTCATCCAGGTGAAGGTGCAGCCCGAACGGGACGGCGGCTTCGACCGCATTGCGCGCAAGATCAGTGATTTTCCCGAAGTCATCAATATGCATCTGATGTCGGGCAAGTATGATCTGCTCCTGTTCGTGCGCGGAAAAAACCTCCGCGAAGTGGCGTTCTTCGTCAGCGAAGAGCTGGCCACGATCGACGGCGTGATGTCCACGGGCACTCATTTCATGCTCAAGACGTATAAAGAAGACGGCGTGCTGATGGTCGGGGATAAACCCGACAAGCGTCTGCAGGTCTGCCCGTAAGGATTATCCATGAGTGGAAAAAGCAGAGTCGCGGCGCATGTCAAAGCGCTCCCGTTTTCCGGTATCCGGAAGTTTTTTGATATCGTTTCCTCCCGCAAGGACGTGATTTCCCTGGGCGTGGGGGAGCCGGATTTCGATGCCCCGCGCACCGTTCGCGATGTCGCGGTGGATTCACTGGAACGCGGGGAAACCCATTATACGTCGAACCGGGGCGACCCGGACCTGCGCAAATCGGTGGCTCGCTATATCGAGCGCCAGTTCGGTGCGAGCTATGACTGGGACACGGAAGTCCTGATTACAGTTGGTGTCAGTGAAGCCATCGACATCGCCCTGCGCACCATCATCAACCCCGGCGACGAGGTGCTATATCACGAGCCCTGCTTCGTGAGCTACCGTCCCAGCATCACGATGGCTGGCGGGGTCCCCATCTGCGTGGAGACCCGCGCCGAAGACCAGTTCCGCCTTACGCGCGCCATGCTCGAAAAGGCGGTCACGCCGAAAACGACGGTGCTGATGCTGAATTTCCCCTGCAATCCCACCGGCGCTGTGCTGTCGCGGGCGGATGTGGAGGACATCTCCGATTTCTGCGTGAAGCACGACCTGCTGCTGCTGACGGACGAGATTTATGCCGAACTGACCTATGAGTCAAAGCATGTCAGCTTTGCCTCCATTCCCGGGATGAAGGAGCGCACGATTTTCCTGCATGGGCTTTCCAAGGCCTGGGCGATGACCGGATTTCGCATCGGGTATGCCTGTGCCGCGCCGGAAATTTCCGAGAACATGATGAAACTGCACCAGTACGCCATCATGAGCGCGCCGACCACCGGACAGCGGGCCGCCGCCGAAGCGCTGGATCATGGCGACGAGGCCGTGGCCGATATGGTGGCCGAATACAACCGCCGCCGGAACTATCTGATTTCTGCCTTCGAGGAGATGGGCATTCCCTGCCATACCCCGGCCGGGGCTTTCTATGCGTTCCCCTATATCGGGGATCTGGGTCTCTCCGCGGAGGAGTTTGCGATGCGTTTTCTGGAGGCGCACAACGTAGCCGTAGTGCCGGGCGATGCCTTCGGCACCTGCGGTGCGGGCTTCCTGCGCTGCGCCTATGCCACCAGCATGGACAACATCCGCGAGGCGATGAAACGCATGGCGGAGTTTGTGGCGGATCTCAGAGCCGAAGCGAAGTAGGACCGGGACTCTTCCTTTCAGCCTATAGCCTAAACCGCTATAGCCTTTCCTTACGGCCGCCAAAGATACAGGAAGCGGGGCGTGCTCGCCGCCGACAGCATCGCCTGCCAATCCGGAACGGGTGATTCCACGCCCATCAGCACATCAAAAAAGGACCGGTCGAGCTCATAGTTGACGATATAGAGCTTTTCTACACCCAGCAACTTGGCCGTTTGAGCCACAGCATCTTCCCAGTACCCGATGCCATCGATCAGCTTATGCTTCAACGCCTCATCAGCGGTGAAAATCCGGCCGTCGGCCAGCCTTTTTAGCTCAGACTTTTTGATGGGGCGGTGCTCCCGCACCAGATCCACAAAGCGATTGTACATGGCATCCACGGTGGTTTGCAGCAGTTTGACCTGCGCCTCGTTGACGGGCTGGAATGGATTGAGCAAATCCTTGTTCTTTCCCGATTTGATGGTGGTGTCCGTGATGCCGATTTTCTCGCTGAGCCCATGGACGTTGAGTGTCTGCATAATCACGCCAATGGAGCCGATCAGAGCCGTGGGTTGCGCCACAATCCGGTCGGCGGGCAGGGAAATATAGTACCCGCCCGAGGCCGCCATGTCATGAACCAGCACGGTGATCTTCCGGCCCTCCGCACTGTCTTTGAACAGGGTCAGCTCATGATAGATTTCATCGGCTGCGGTGACTTCACCACCGGGGGAGTCTACCTCCAGCAAAATAGCGGTGACGCTCTCATCCTGACGTGCGGCACGGATCTGGCGCAGGGCACTCTCGACCGGATCGGTGGTGTCGAGCCAGCCGCCATCCAGTTGGCGGGTCAGGATCCCTGTGTAGGCAATTCGAACCACTTTGGTGGTTCCGCTTCCATACGAATGCGTTTCCATGAATTCTGGAAATTCATCCGTGCCCGAGTGCCCATGCATCGAGGGGGCGGAACTGCTGAGCAGGCTGACGGCCGTTAGATTCAGCAACAGACTCAGGCCGAGAATGCCGCCCAGTGCAATGATGACAATCCAGAAGGGGCCGTGCCGATTTGAAGGGGATGATGATCGCATAGAAACCTCGCTTTTCATTAGTTGGGCATTCTATCACGGGATGACCGTTGCGAAAACCCCAGTTTGTATTGTTGGGTGCCAGAAGATCAGGTGGAAATTCGGGTCATGTCATGTGAAATAATAGGCACAAATATGGTCCAGAAGAAGATGAATCATACAAAATTGGAGCATATTTGATTTGGAACCCATCGTTATATGTATTTATAAGTAATTGTAATAGAATATATTATATATATATACATTATTTTTTGCCCAAGTGGCACGAAAGTTGCAAATAAAGCATGTACCGCAGGGTGATGTGGGCAAGGTAGACCGGAAGGGTTGACTCGTTGACCGCCCGTCATCTGAAGCCGTGGGTCTCACAAAAATCTAATACTCGCCTCACCGTCTTCCTATGTAAAAGCGTTTTACTTGGGATGTTGACAGAAACATGGCCGCTAGGATCGGCCGAGGAAAAATGATGAAAACTGAGCGTATTCGAACAAATAGTGCATCTGGCAGATGGATTGTCGGTATGAAGTTCTGTGCCTTTTGCGTGGCGGCTTGGCTGGCTGGGATTCAGTTGACCTATGGGCAGATTATCACGCCGCTGTACGTCGGAAACCTGGAGCCGATTCGAAATGAACACGGGCAACTGATGCCTGGGTCGCGCGTCGGCGGGGGCGAACCGATTGTTTCTCTGGTGGAAGTTCATTCGGCCCCAGATGGAATTATCCGCCCGCCCGCCCCTACGGGAGAGGCCCACCCGCTCAATCCGTTGATGGAAGACGGCAGCGGCGGCATGGGGGAAAACGTGATGTCGCCGGACATGGGGCTTTTTTGTCTGCTGTTCCGTTATCCTCCGTCCGCCGGAACCAAGCTGTTTGTTCGGGTATATAATGCCCCGACGGCTGGCGAAGCCTCCTTCTATTTGGATTCCAGGGTTGTGGAGGTCGCAGCGCGGGCCAGTTCGTTGGTGGTGGAGTTCGGCGATATTCAGCCGATCGACGGGGGAGATGACGACGGAGATGGTCTGAGCAACTCCTGGGAGGTGTCATTGGGGACTGCGGATCGCCAAACGGCCGATTATGACGGCGACGGGATGTCCGACCTGGATGAAATGCGGGCCGGAACGGAGGCCACGAATTCGCAGTCTTTGTTCTCTTTCCGCAGCATCGAAAGCGATCCGGAACTCTCGACCTCCGGAGAAGCCGTCCCGGCCGACATGCTCTGGCAGAAGCCGGTGAGCGTGGTGTGGCAGTCCGTGCCGGGCAAGACCTATCAACTCGAATATGCACCGATTCCGATGGTGGCCGGTGAAGTTGCCCAGGACTTTGTTCCGGTTGGAGATGCGGTGACAGCGGGCGAAGAGGAACACGAAATTGAGATCCTGGTGGATGTGCCGGAAGACACGTCCCGGGGCATGTTCCGGGTGCGGTTGGTAACGGAGGAATAAACGATGAACCTGATACGCCGTTTTCAATTCAGATGGCCTTTTTTGCTCCCGTCGCGCGTTCTTCGCACCCGGCGCAAGGGATGGGCTCCGCTGGCCCTGACACCCTTGGCGGTTTGTTCGTCCCGCCCTGTTCCTCGTTCGGGAATCTGGAGCAAAATCAAGGGGGCGGCACAACTGCTTGTGCCGATTCTGACCCTCGCTTTTGCACCGGCTGCGTTTGCCGACGTCAGCGAGAATTTCGATGGCCAGGCCTACGATAGTTCATATGGCACCCTCTCCTACAATGGGTTTTACGCGAACAATGCCTTGACCGACACCAGCTACGACCGCAGTGCGCCCCATGCTTGGCGCCTGAGAAATCAAACCGGATCCTACATGGAGTACCAGGGGGCGGACGGGAACGGGAAAGACGGCGGTGTCGGAACGATTTCGTTCTGGTATCGCGCCTGGGATGCTTCTCCGACTTGTATCTACAGTGTCCAGGTGAACGTCAACGGGGGGGGGTGGTCCACCATCGGGACCCTCAATTACAACAGCACCACCTACACGCAGTATTCGTACGATCTGAATGAGGCGAGCGACAACGTCATTATCCGCATCACGCGGACAAGCGGAGAGCGTCTGCTTGTCGACGATTTTTCGATCACCGATTATGCCGGGGCCAGCACCGACTCCGACTCCGGCATCATCCGAGACACGGCGTTCACGGAGCCGTCGAATGTGGCGTATGCCTCCTATCAGGCTTCGTCTCTGACCTATGCGACGTCATACGAGCTGGCGCGGTTCAAGATAGAGGATACGGCGTCCGGTGATTCAGAGGCGACGACGCTGACGGATCTGACGCTGGCCGTGGCCAATTCCGCCAATCTGCGCCAGGTGGCCCTGTACGATGGCACCACCGAGATTGCGGAGGGGGTGGCTAGCGCCTCGGTGACCTTCAGCAGCATCAGCGGACTGGCGGCCTCGAGCGGTGGCACGAAAAGTTTTTCGGTGCGCGCGAGTTTTCAGTCCAGCGTGACGGACAACCAGCAGGTGAGCTTTACGATCAGCTCGGCCACCGCGGATAGCGCGGGCTCGATCTTTGCCGCCGCGGATGCGGGCGGGGCCGCCTCCTCGATCACCGATGACCGCAACCGTATCGAGGTCACGGCTTCCAAACTGGTCTTTTCTTCTGTGCCCGGCAGCGTCGGCATCGGGGTAAACTTCAGCGCCACGGCAGAGGCCCAGGATGTCAATAACAACGTGGATCTGGATTCATCCGCCTCGGTCACCATTACCCAGGCCAGCGGCTCTGGAACCTTGACGGGTGGGGGAGCCCAATCTCTTTCCGGCGGGGAAGGAACGTTTGCCTCCTTGCAGATGGATACCGCCGGTGTCTTCACTCTCCAGGCCGCCGCCACCGGGCTGACCCCGGCCATCAGCGGGAACATCACCGCTTCCGACACGACCGTAGGCAATGCGGTGGATTATACGCCGGGCAGCGGCTGGACCCAGGGCGGCGATGCCAACTGGTTCTACCAGACGACGACCACGCACGACGGCACGGATGCCGCCGAAAGTGGCGACATCGCCGACAGCGAGACATCTGAAATTTCGTTCACGGTCACCGGCCCCGGAGTGGTGACGTTCTGGTGGAACGTCAGCAGTGAAAGTAGTTACGACTACCTCCAGTTTTGGGAAGACGGCACGCAGATCGACGAAATATCCGGTACGCCCGGATGGGCCCAGGTGACGCATACGGTGTCTGTGTCCGGCAGCGTGCCCCTGAAATGGATTTACGAGAAAGATAGCTCCACCAGCACCGGCGAGGATGCCGGATATCTGGACCAGATCGAATGGAGTGCCTGCCCGACGGTCCCCGTGGCCACGGCGGCGACATCGGACGGTAGCGACCGCTTCACCGCGAACTGGGAATCGGTCAGCGGCGCGACGGCATACTACCTGGACGTGGCGACGGCGGATACGTTCAGTTGGGGCAGTTCAGGAACCCTCGTAGAGGAAGACTTTACCTCATTCTCAGATTGGACCGATTCAGGGACTGCTTCTGATTCCTCCCATTCTGGCGATGCATCGCCCTGCCGGGCTTTTGGCCCCGGGGACAGTCTGATTTCGCCGGCGGTGGACAATCCCGCAGCACTGCAGTTCTTCCAGGATGCCAGCAGTGGGGGGGATGGAAACAGTTTTGATGTGGAGTACAAGGTGGGGGCCGGTAGCTGGACCGTTCTGCAAAGTGTCACGGCGACATCGAGTGGGTCTACGGAGACAATCGATCTGACTAGCTCTCCAGATCTTTCCGGCTCAACAGATGTGCAGTTCCGTTTCAGTTCAACTTTCTATACGTGGTACCTGGATGATGTTCTGATCTCCGGGGCCAGTGGGGCCAGTGAGTTTCTCACCGGTTACAACGGCTATGACGCCGGGAGTTCGACTTCACACGAAGTGACTGGTCTCGATCCCGAGACAACCTATTATTATCGCGTCCGGGCCTACAGCGCCAACTGCGGGGAGACGGATTCCTCCGGCACGCAATCCGTGACAACGGATGCGGCGGTGCTGGCTCCGTCGATCGGGCTGGATCCGGTTTCGCTGGACTTCGGGATGGTGGCGCTGGGTGGCAGTTCCTCTCTGACCATCGCGGTGGCCAACAACGGTACCCTGCCGCTGACCGTGGTCGAAAACCTGCTGAGCGGGAGCTGTGCGGGCTCCTATTCGGTGTTGCCCGGATCGCTGACCGTCGGGACCGACAGTGTGTCCAACCTGACCGTCACCTTCACGCCTTTGGCGGTCGGGTCCTGTTCGGCCACGCTGACCGTGAGCAACAATACCCCCGGAAACGGTTCGCCGGAGGTCTCGCTGAGTGGTTCCGGATATGATGCTTCGACCATCCAGGCGCCGGTGTCGGTGACAGCGGAAGCCGACGGCGCGGAAATGGTGGGTCTGGACTGGACCCTGGCCGGAACAGCTCCGGATGTCATTGTGTTGCGCAGCGAAGAAGCCATCACGGCCACCAGCCTGTCGGCAGGAACGGCCTATGCGTCGGGCGATGCCGGCCCGTCCGGGACCGAGGTGGTCTATCACGGCAGTGCCGCCGATGGTATAGAGCTGGTCGTGGCACCCGGAAGCACCCATTTCTTCCGCCTGTTCGGCGGGGACGGAACCGTGTATTCCGCTGACTATAGCGATACCGTACCGACATCGGTGGAAACATCGGGCTATGGGTCAAGTGAGGTGCTGGAGCAGTTTGCCTATACCAACAACCTGACGCTTGCCGTGAACGGCGAGGCGACGGGGCAGGGATGGGCCGGTGCCTGGACCGGAGACCTTATGGACTGGACCGTGGCGGATGCCAACCTGTCGGTCGGCGCCAGCGAATATCCGGTTCCGCACGCCAACCGCATCCAATGGGACGATACGAGTTCCGCCGCAGCGGACTCTTCATCGATTACGCGCGAACTCGGCACTGCCCGGAGCCGCCGCCTGTTTGTTTCCTTCCTGATGGACCTGGAAAGCACCGGAACCGGCAAAGAGGCGGGACTCACGTTGATGAGCGGGTCCGGGGCTGTCACAGAAGAGCTCTTTTTGGGAAAAATCAGCGGGGAGGCAAACCGCATCGGCATCGTGGATGTCGGCGATGGAACCACGAATGCCGCCACCGGTGACCTGGGCACGGGAACAGTCATCGTGGTGGGGGAACTCAACCCGCAGGAGAACACCGTGCGCGTCTGGGCCTATGCGACCGATTCGGCCATCGCGCAGGAATACACCAATGCCGTGGGCGAAGCCGCCGTGACCTGGAGCAATGAAAGCCTGTCCGTGGAGGCCATCACCGGTTTTCGCCTGTCCGCCGCCAGCGATGCGTCCGGCGCGCTCGGTGAAGTGGTTTTTGATGAACTGTATGTAGCGTCGCTCTGGGATGAAGTCCTGCATTTCGATTATCCGAAGGTGTATGACTACACCGTCGGCACACGGATCAACGGAACCAACTATTTGTCGGACGGTGACCTGAGCGAGGAGGGGAAGAGCTTCGATGTGAGCTATACGCTCTATCACCGCTCCGGCATTGGTTCCGCGACATTTACCCTTCTCGACGGTCTCTCCACCAACTGGCTCTATGATCCTCTGCTGCCGCTGGTGTATGACACCGATCTGGCGGCCAGCCGAGAGCGCTATGCCAACACCATTCTGGACCGGCTGGATCCGTCGGATGTCGCGTTGGGCATTCATACCTCGCGCGTCTTCATGGTGGCCGAGGGCGGCAAAAC
This sequence comes from uncultured Verrucomicrobiota bacterium, assembly GCA_964526745.1. Lineage (GTDB taxonomy): Bacteria > Verrucomicrobiota > Kiritimatiellia > CAIQIC01 > Lenti-01 > Lenti-01. Next base: position 14,929 of record CAZGMQ010000023.1, on the reverse strand, counting down.
CACGAATACCGTTCTCGTGGCCGAGACCGGCGGGGCCACCGACCTGTTCTTCGGCGAATTCGGCGAAGGCAATAACTATGACAAGTATGTGGAAATCTACAACGGAACCGGCGGGGATGTGGATTTGAGTCAGTATCTGATTGCCAACCAGAAAAATCCCTCCGGTGCGGAAACCAACGACTACACGATTCTGGGCTGGTCGAATTACTGTCATTTGGCTGAAACCACCACGTTACTCGGTCACGGGGAGACGATCCTGATTCTCAACGGAGCCTCGAGCGGGGATGTCGATGCAAGCATGACGAATGAGCTGGAGAGCGCCAGTCCGTCCCGGTCGTATCTGATTACGACCAATGAGGTGCTCACGGTGAGCGGCGATGATCCCGTGGCGCTTTTCCATGCCGCAGATACGAATCAGTGGGTGGATGTGTGCGGAATCGGCCCGAGTGTTGCACGATACATCATGCGCCGTTTGGCGGACTCCGAGGTGCCGAGATCCTATCCGTTGATTGTCGAAACAAACCAGTGGGATTATCGCGACTGGGAGAGCGACCGGGCGACCGGCTATACCAATTTCCTCGCGACGGCGGGCGTCTATGATCGCAATGTCGGCCTGGGAGGCTATATCACCTTCACGGTATATGACGATGATACCAATTCGCCATCCCTGTCCCTCACGGACATCAAGGGATTGGGTGCGCAGAACTATTACGCCGCCAGCGGAGAGCTGCTGTTCTATGATTTCGGCAATGATTCTGCTGAAACCAATCTGCAACCCGCGCGGACTTATCCGTCGCTTTCCGTGGCGGATTTGACGGTGCATGATGGCGATGAAACGCCGAAGATTCACGCGACAGGCTATTCCGGCGGGAGCGGGGGCGCCGCCGTGGTCGACAACGGCTGGGTTTCGGACGGCTACTGGGAGTTTGCCATCACGGTTCAAACGGGCTTTCAACTGGATATGCAGAAGTTCAGTTTCGCTTCCTATCGAACCTCTAGCGGGCCGACAACCTGGGCCTTGTATACCAGCACCGACGGGTATACGGCGCCTTTGGCCAACGGAAATCTGACGGCTGAGGGCAGTTACGAGTTCATCGAAGCCACCAGTCTGACAACCAGCGAGGCAAGTGGTAGCGTGATCTATCGCCTGTATGCCTCGGGTGCCAGCGGTGGCAATAGCAGCTGGCGGCTGGACGATATCAGCTTTACCGGACAGGTCTCTTCGGCGTCCGGTGCCTTCATCGCGACGGACAGCGATTTGAACACGAACGGGGTGGCGGTCTCGGCGACCGTCCAGGACGCCAGCGGAGTCTACGGAGTGGATGACGGAAGCCATCCGCCGCGGGTGGACCTGACCTCGCCGCTGGGTGTTGTCGCGCCTGCCGGGACTTTCGGTGCGGGGCCTGCAAATGGAGGAGCCGTTGCCGCGCCTGCCGGTCTGGCCGGAACGAATGGATTCACGTTCAGCGATATCGTGTTGGGCGTGTATACGGCCCGTATCACGGCAACCGACTATGATACAGACCGGACCGGTGATTCGATGACCGCTGTCCTCACGAATTCCCTGACGGTGATTGATGATGATTCCGCGCCGCCTCAGTACAGCACCGGTTATCGCTCCTTCGACGGCAAAACCGCCGGTTCTGAAGCCAACGCCGTCACCGACGGGGATCTGGTGGACGGCCTGAGCATCAGCAACCGCGTCTATGACGCGCAGAGCGGTCTGGATGTCAGTTCGCTGCAGTTCCGCATCCAGGATCCGGAAGGGTGGGACAGCGGGGTTGTGGACTTTGTGATCAAGCCGGCGGGAGGCGATGGCTCCGCGCGAACGAATAAATATCTGCCTGAAAATTCAGTGGCCCAAAACGCCTTCGACGTGGATTTGAATGGCGGCCGGGCACTGGGAATCTGGACCTCGACCTTCTATGCCGTGGATGCGGATGCCGATCGACCTAACGATTCTGCCAGCGTCATTCAGAGCTTTGCAATGCATGTCATCGATGACGACAAGCTCGGCCCCCCGCTCACCCATCTCGTGTCACAGGGGGTGGAGGTGCCGCTTGCCACGGCGTTCGAGCTTCACGAAGGCTGGAGCGCTCATGGTGATGGCAACTGGACCGAGACGGTCAATGGCGGGGTTTGGACGGCCATCAGCATGTACATCATCTCGACGGACGGTCGCGGAACCGATGTCACCACCATTGGCTATCACGCCGGATTCAATGCGGTCGGCGATTCCCTTCAGCTGCCGGATGTGGATCAGCCCGGTTGGGTCAGCGTGTGGGGCAAGCTCAGCGCCGCCGGCGAATCCAAGTGGGAAGTACAACAGTTCTCCGGCGGAACCTGGAACAGCCTGGGCGTACAGTCTGTCACATCGACGGAATATGCCGAGTTCGTCTGGAAGGTGGACAGCACCCAGACCGGTGAGCAGTTGCGCCTCGCCCTGACCGAAAGGACCTCCGGAGACCGCACGATCTACTTCGACGATCTGGTCGTGACGCCCTATAGCACCTGGACCAACACGCCTGTGGCCGTCTCATGGCCGGACACGACCGACGAGTATACAGGTGATTCCGGTATCGGCGAATACCGCCGGATATCGCTGGGGACTCCGGCACCGCTCTATAGCACCAATGGAGCCTCGCTGGGGCTGGTGAACAGCACCTCCTTCACGGCGACGAAGGACAACCAGGGCATCGTGACCGGCTATGTCTTCGCCGTTGACGGCGATGACGACCGCGGTGACCGCGACCGGGCCATGGGCCTGACCATTCCGATGATCGCCCGCCTGGACATCACGCCGCCCACGGCCGTGCCGATGCTGGCAAACGGTGTTTCGACCGATGAGGTGGACGATCCCACCACGCAGTTTGATATTCAGTGGGATGCCTCCGCCGTGGGGCCGGATGATCCGACGGATGCGACCCGCTATCCCGCCTGGGGCGGCGGCAGCCGCAGTCTGCTTTCTCCATGGAAGAGCTACCGGATCTATTACAGTCCGTTTGATTCGACGGCTGTCCCGGTCGGAGATTCCGGTCAGGGGAACGGCAGCGCCTATATCTACACCAACTTCCTGGCCACCGGCGCCTATTCCACCTGGCCGTCCATTTCTTCCAGCAGCACTGTTCTGGATCCGAGCGCCACCGGCACCAACTATCTGGCACTGGCAGATTTCTCTCAAAACCGGATCCGCCTGTATGACCTGGATTACGATCAGGATTATGCCGTGATCATCGTCGGTGTGGATGAGGCTGGGAACGAAGGGCCGGCGACCCCGGGCAGCTGGGCGACCAACAACACCATCCGGTTTGCCCTGTCCCGCGGCCGGATGCTGGAGAAGACCGTGGCGCAGGCTGCCTTCCCGAATGCGGACAGTCTGTCGAATACGAATGCAGAGACCGCTGCCGCGCTGTACTGGATTGCCGCGGGTCCCACCAACGAACAAGGGGTCTATACGTCCGTGCGCAAGGAGTACGACTTGATCCGCTGGGATTCCACCTCCTTCGAGGAACGGACCAACAACGAATGGAATCTGGTGGGTACGGTCCGGACCAACTGGTTTGTGGATGACGGCGGACAGTCACGCAGCCGGGGCAACCTCCGATTCTATCGCGCGTCCTATAAGGACCGATGGAAGAACTCCCGGGTCGATGGCGTGAAGAGCGTTTCGCAACGCCCGCTGGCCAGCGAAGAGGTGTATGCCCTTCACAATGTGGTCCTCTCCAGCGGCCAGAATTTCACCGGCCTGCACGGGGTTCCGTATACCAATACCTTTACGGCGGTGTTCGGCGGCCTGGAAACCTTGCCGGGCGGCGTCAGTGCTCTTCCGGCATCGGGGGCCACGGTGGTGGAATTCTTTGTGCCGGGCCCCGATGCGGCCAATATCAGCCAGTACTATCTGGATGCAAACGGGCGTTGGGTCGAAGTCGGAGGCGGAGATATCACGGATCTGGAAATGCCCTCTGATTTCTTCAGCCGGGGATTTTCGATCACCTTGCCGGATCCGCTGCCGACCAACTATGTCACGACAAACGCCCTCAATATCAGTCAACTGGATGAGGCCGGCCAGCCGCTGTCAGTTCCGGCCATGGTCTGGTCGCCCATCATGCGGGTGCCAACCAACGGATTCAGCCAGGTCATCTCGACCGGAAGCCAAAGCGGACGGACGTCCACCCTGATCTTTAATGTGGCGGCCTTGCGCCTGCCGGTGGCGGCTCATCCGGGAGACATGCGCCTGCTGGAATCCGGATTTGTGAACGGTCCCAGGGGCCAAAGTGATGAAATCTACACGATGAACACCGCCACCAAAGGGGTGCAGGGCGGAAGCACCCTCTATTGCGATGCCGAAGGGGTCTGGCGCTTTGTGAATGGCAACGGGCTGGTTCCCTCGGGTTTCTTCAAGCCCAACGATGTTATCGTGATTGTCTCACGCAACTGGGTGGGTGAGGGAAGCTGGACCTGGACCTACCATCCGGCCCATTTCTACACCCTCCCGGATCGCTGGATGGGCAGCTAATCCGCTTCAACGGCCCGGCTCGGGCGCTGCAAGAATCACCTGCCGGGCGATAGCCCGGCAGATGGGAAATTTTCAATCCGAATGACAGGAGGGGAACATGAAGCGCCTGCATCAACTCAACATTCAACCCAGTCGAAACAGAAAAATCAGGGTCGCCTTGGGACTCTTTCTGCTGTTGTCCTTGACCTCCCGGGCTCAGTCCTCCCGTCCGGGGTGGGGGGCCACGGTCTATGAAACCGAAACCGGAACCGGGGTGACCTTCCGGGTCTGGGCCCCGAACGCTTCCAGTGTTCAGGTTGGCGGGGATTTCAGCGGGTGGAGCAATCTGGAACCGTTCCTGCAGCCGGAAGGCACCAGCGGGGTCTGGTCGGCCGATTACTCCGGGATCGAAGAGGGAGCGGCGTATAAATTTAAACTCAACGACAGCACCTGGAAGTCGGATCCCCGGGGACGCTGGATCAATCAGGCGGAATACGGCAATGCGCAAATCGTGAAGTCAAAAAGTGTTTCGAACCATACGGCTTCCTGTTTTATTCCGGAGGCGGAACGCGTGATCTATGAACTGCATCCGGGAACCTTTGTGGATCCGGATCCAGACGATGACCGTTGCGGAACCCTGTGGGATGCCATCGGAGGGCTACCGCATCTGGAGGAACTGGGAATCAATGTCATCGAGCTCATGCCGGTCAGTGAATTTACCAGTGATCGGAGCTGGGGGTATAACGGGGCCTATCCGTTCGCGGTCGAGGAGGATTACGGCGGCCCCGAGGCCCTGAAGGCCTTTGTGGAAGCGGCCCACAGCCGGGGGATGATGGTGCTGCTGGACGTGGTCTACAACCACTGGGATGCCAGCGGGGTCCTGTGGCAGTTTGATGAGTGGGCTACCTCGCCGGAATTCGGCGGGATCTACAGCTATGCCTCCAACGGGATCTGTTGCACACCTTGGGGGCCCCGCCCGGATTATACCCGGACTGAGGTGCGGGAGTATATTTTCGATAACCTGCGCATGTGGAAAGAGGAATTCGGTTTGGACGGCTTCCGCTGGGATGCGCCCCGGTTCATTCTCCAGAGTGAACCGGATAATCCCGAAGACTCCATCTATCTGGCCGAAGGGGAATCCCTGATGCGGGAGGCCGTGGCCATGCTCGAAGACGAATGGCCCGGCACCGTGAACATCGCGGAGGATCTGGGTGAATCAGACCTCTTCGACCAGCACTGGGAAGTCGGGATGGCGGAGCGGCTCGGCGAGATGCTGGCGGTTTCTAACAGCGGAGTTTCCCTGTCCGAAGTGGTGTCGATTCTGGAATCCGCTGACGACCGGGTGGTGTATTCCGAATCGCATGACACCGCCGGGGATCTCAATGGGGGGAACCGGATGCCCGCCCGGGTGGACCCGGATAACCCGGAAAGCCACTTCGCCCGGAAAACCTCGTTGCTGGCGGCCGCCCTGGTATTTTCAATGCCGGGAACGCCCATGATCCTGCAGGGCCAGGAACAGTTCGATATCCGTACATTTTCCGATGCCACTCCGCTTGATTGGGACGAGCCAAATGCAGAAGCTGATGCGGTGGCATCCTGCTATCGGGATCTGATCAGTCTGCGCCGGAATCGGGATGGCTGTTCCACCGGGCTGCAAGGTTCAAATATCAATGTATTCTGGACGGATGACGATGCCCAGGTGTTGGCCTATCGCCGCTGGGCCGATGACGACCCATCCGGTGAGGTCATCGTGGTGGCCAACTTCTCCGATACAACGGTGAGCAACTATATGCTGCCGGTTTCCTGCGACGGTGACTGGATGACCATATTTAACGGCGACAGCCCGGCGTATGGCAACGACTTTTCGGGAACCGGTCCCCAAGGGCTGGTCGCTCGTGGTGCAGGCACGGCGGTGGATATCGGCGCCCGCTCCTGCCTGATGTTTGCCCATGCAACGGATTCAGATGCCGATGGCCTGCCGGATTGGTGGGAACTGGAGCGGGCTGGCGACCTGAGCCGGCTGAATGGAACCACCGATACAGACGCGGACGGCTTGACGGATCTGCAGGAAAAGGCGGCCGGGACGGAGCCGTTGAATGCCGCCAGTGCACTGCAGTGTCTTTCAGGAACGGACGCGTTAACCTGGTCCGCCGTGGCTGGCCGGGCCTATGACATTGAAATCTGCGAGGATCTGACAGAAGGATTCCGCTTCTGGACAAACCGTGTGGCGGAAATATCGGGTCCGGTTTCCCTCTCGTTGACAGCTCCCGGACCGGGAAACCGCTTCTATCGGATCCGGCTGCAATAGAGAAGCCTCTAGTTAGCGTTGACGAGGCGAGGGGCAGGGGGATAGGTTTGCAACATGCTGAAATCCTCTGCAAAGAAAATGGGCCGGTTGGCGGCGCCCTTTGGGTCGAATCACTTTCTCGGGGTGTTCATCATGGTGATTGTTCTGGTCTTCGTCGCGCCCAGTCTGGAGCGGTATTCCGGTTTTCGCTGGTTGATGGATGTGGCGTTGGGCGGGGTGCTGGTGCTGACCATTCTGTCGCTGGCGAATCAACGACTGGTGGCGCTGACGGGTGTCGTTCTGGCCGCCCTCGGATATTCGAGTCGTCTCGTCGTGCTGGCCAACGGAAATCCCGTGTTCCTGGCCTGCACGAATGCGGCGCTGGTTCTCTTTTTCCTGCTGACCTCCCTCGTGATTTTCCGGTATGTGCTCCAGTCGAAGCGCGTGACCGCCAACACGATCTGGGCCGCTTTGTGCGTCTATATCTTCATGGGGCTCCTCTGGTCATTCGCCTACACCATTCTCATGCACCTGAATCCCGGCTCGTTTCTGGCCCCCGATGAGCTGCTGCTGGGGGGAAGTCAGCTCAGCGTTTCCGATTTCATCTACTACAGTTTCATTACCCTGACCACTGTTGGCTACGGGGATATCACGCCGGTGAGCGAGGCCGCTCGCTCGCTTTCCTCGTTTGAGGCCGTCGCCGGACAGATCTATCTGACGGTTCTCGTTGCCCGCCTGGTTGGGATGCATATTTCCTATGCGAGGGATGAGCGGGAACCGGCCGCATCGGGCCCCCGGGGAGAGGCCTGATCTACCACCCCATGCAGATCGCCTACTACATCACGGCGCACGGCTACGGGCATGGGGTGCGCTCGTGTGACATCCTGGCCGCGCTGTTCAAGGCGCATCCGGGCGTGCGAATCACCGTCACCACGGACCTGCCGGAATCCTTTCTGCGCAACCGTGTTCCCTGCGAAGGTCTGACCCTTCGTCAGGGAGCGTTTGATGTCGGGATGGTGCAAATGGATTCCATCCGCGTGGATGTGGAAGCCACTCTAGCGCAGGCCCTGCAGTTGATAGAGAACCGTCCGGCACTCATTCAAGCGGAGGCGGAGTTTCTTCGTGAGTTAAGGGCCGATCTGGTGGTGGTGGATATCCCGTCGATTCCGATTGAGGCGGCCAAACGGGTCGGGATCCCCGCGGTGGCGGTGGGTAATTTTTCGTGGGACTGGATCTATTCACCCTTTGTCGAACGCGATGAACGTTGGCGCGCAGTGATTGAACTGTTTGAGGAAGGATACCGACAGGCGTCTCTCCTGTTGAAACTGCCGTTCTCCCCGGCGATGGAAATTTTTTCAAAGCAGGTGGAACTCCCGTTGTTGGCTCAGCCGGGGCAGTCGCGCCGTGAGGATATCGCTGCGATGACTGGTGCGGATCCAGCCAAGCAATGGGTCCTCCTTTCTTTTACCACACTGGAGTGGGATGAGGCCGCCCTGCAGAAAGTGGAAGCATTGACCGAATATGAATTTTTTACGGTCATGCCGCTGGCTTGGTCTAACCACCGAAACATTCATGCGGTCGATCGCGCCCAGGTAGGATTTCCATCCGTGTTGGCAAGCGCGGATATCGTGCTGACGAAGCCGGGCTTCGGTATCCTAAGCGAGTGCGTTGTGAACCAGAAGCCCATGGTGTATGCCGAACGAGAGGACTTCATTGAGTATCCCTTGCTGGAGCGGGAACTGAAGCGCGTGCTTCGGAATGTCCACATCCCGGCCACAGATCTCTATGCCGGCCGATTGGGTCCGGCATTGGCAGCAGTTGCCACGGCCTCGGCACCCGCCGAAACGCTCGAAGGTGGCGGCGCGGAGATGGTGGCGGCCATTCTGATGAACCGGTGTGAAGGGATTTCTACTTCATGAGGACTCCTTCGAAAGTTCAATCGATTCGAGTGCTGTCGGTGATTCCGCCCATGACACAACTGAACACGCCCTATCCGGCAACCGCCTGTCTGACCGGCTTTCTGCGGGGGCAGGGGGTGGCCGCCACGCAAGAGGATCTCGCATTGGCGCTGGTGCTGAAACTCTTTTCCCGCGATGGACTGTCCCGGATACAAAAGCAGGCCCAAACAATCACGGCACGAAAACGAAGTCCCTCTGTCCGGGCATTTCTGGCACAATGTAATCAAGTGCTTGCGGCGATTGAACCAACGCTTTCTTTTCTACAGGGGAAGGACCCCACACTGGCCCATCGGATTGCCACCCGGGAATTTTTGCCCGAAGGCCCCCGCTTTGAGTCGCTGGAGATGTATGAATCGGAAGAGGAGGGGGATTCTCTGGCCTGGGCCTTTGGTTCGCTCGGTGCGCAGGATCGCGCGAAACATGTGGCTACGCTGTTTTTGAGCGACCTGGCCGATGTCATCCGCGATGCCGTGGATCCGCGCTTTGAATTCGCGCGCTATGCCGAGTCCCTGGCAAAAAGTCAGGTGAGTTTTAATCCGCTGGCCGAGGCGCTTGCGGCCTCCTTCACGCTGGTAGATGAAATTCTGGCAGATCTGGTCCGGGAAGCCGTGGAGCGGCATCACCCCGAGATGGTACTGGTGTCGGTTCCCTTTCCCGGCTGCGTGTACGGGGCCTTCCGGATTGCGCAGGCGATCAAAGTTCTGGATCCGCGCATCGCCACGGTGCTGGGCGGCGGCTTTGTGAATACGGAATTGCGCGAGATGACCGAACCGCGCGTCTTCGATTTTTTTGATTTTGTGACGCTAGATGACGGCGAGCGACCCGCACTGGCGCTGGTGGAGCATCTCCGCGGCGAGCGATCGCGGGAAAAGTTGGTGCGCACCTTCATTCGGTCCAAAGGGAAAGTCCGGTTTGTCGACAGCAACGAGCCGGACATCCCGTTTGCAGAGGTCGGCGCGCCGACCTGGGACGGACTTTCGCTGGACCGGTATCTGTCGGTGCTGGATATGCTCAACCCGATGCACCGCCTGTGGTCGGACGGACGCTGGAACAAGCTGGCCATCGCCCATGGGTGTTACTGGAAGAAATGCAGCTTCTGCGATACGAGTCTGGACTATATTGCCCGATACGAAAGTGTTTCTGCCTCCGAACTGGTGGACCGGATTGAAACGACCATCGCCGAAACCGGCCAGACCGGGTTTCACTTCACAGACGAGGCGGCTCCACCCGCCGCACTCAAGGCGCTTGCCGCTGAACTGAAGAAACGAAAACTGGTCATTTCGTGGTGGGGAAATATTCGTTTTGAGAAAGCCTTCACGCCGAAGCTCTGTCAGGAGTTGGCCGAGAGCGGCTGTATTGCAGTCTCCGGCGGGTTGGAAGCGGCCTCGGACCGGCTGCTGAAGCTGATGAAAAAGGGCGTTTCGGTGGCGCAGGTGGCGCGCGTGACTCAAGCCTTCAGCGACGCCGGTGTCCTGGTCCATGCCTATCTGATGTACGGGTTCCCGACGCAGACGGTTCAGGAAACCGTGGATTCGCTGGAAGTCATCCGGCAACTGGTGGAAGCCGGCTGCATTCAATCCGGGTTCTTCCATCGGTTCGCCTGCACCATCCATTCGCCCGTTGGCCTGCATCCTGAACAGTACGGCATCCAGCTCCAGCCGCTGCCGAAGAACTCATTCACAAAGAATGAAATCGGTTTCATCGATCCCACGGGCGTCGATCACGACATGCTCGGGCGGGGACTGGCCAAAGCCCTTTATAACTATATGCATGGTGTCGGCCTGGAGGCGGATGTCCGTGACTGGTTCGACGGCCCCGTGCCGCGCACGACCGTAAAACGAAACCATATCGCCCGCGCCCTCAGCGCCGATTAGCTGCGGCACCATCTGGTTTTTTAAAAGTTTCCACACTATGGAAACATTTTTTCCATACCATGGAAAAATGCTGAAAATAGTTTCCATACCATGGAAGACTCAGCAGGCCGCTGCCAAACGGGTGGAGCAAAAAAAGACCCGGCTCCATTGGAGCCGGGTGCCTCTGTCTAAACAGAGGTTAGTTTACAACGAAGAGCGATGAGGCGGTTTGGGAAACTCCAATTTCATTCGCAACGCCGTAGACTGAGTAGCCAATTTTCTTGCCAAATTCACTGACGGGAACGGTGACAGTGACTTTGTGGACAGACGCATCGACTACACTAGTTGTGCCCAGGGTGGTAGTGAACTTAATGTCGTTTGCTCCTGGCATCGGATCGCAGCTTAGTTCAACCGTAGCGGGCAATAGAACTCCACCGCTTATTTTCGTTGCACGTAAGCCTGTGGGGCTTTGATCTGCAAAACTGGGTGTGGCTTCGCCGGTGTCGTCCGTTGTTTCCGTTGCGGGTTCTGCGGCATCCGTTGTGGCATCTGCCGATGGAGCCGACTCGCTGGTGGCGTCCCCGGTGGTGGTTGAGCTGTCGGCGGCGGTATCACTGGAGCTGTCATCCCCATCCCCTCCGCCGCAGCCCGTCATAAGACCCAGAGAAAGCAGTCCTGCCAACAACACAACCCATATATGATTTCTTTTTCTCATGGTGATTGGCTCCTCCTTATTTGATGAGCTCGCTTTGATCGCCTGTTTTAGGCGTCTTTCGCTTGTTTCAGCCTAATCAGACGCTTAGAGCTTGGCAAGCGTCCTTGCGGCCGTTAACTAAATTGAAATATTCCTCTGCGCAGAGGAACGGGTCATGACATTGATTGGGGTAAAGGCCTCTCGGCGTCGGAAGACTTTATGTCGCTTGAGCAAAAAAAGACCCGACCCCACCGGGGGCCGGGCGCTTGCCTCAGGAGAACCTAGTTCGCGCTGAAGACGGAAGAGGCTGTTTGGGAGCTTTCCCCGGCTGCGTTGACGGCATACACGGAAAAGCGAAGTTTTTTGCCGAAGTCTTTTGCTTGAACCGTCACCGTCACTGTACGAGTGGGCGCACTGACGGTGTCGGATGTTCCCAGGTCTGTGGTGAAGGTATACGTGGTGGCGGTTTTGATGGCACCACAGCTCAATGCGACCGTCGTATTTAGGAAGCTACTGCTCGTTTGGGTCGACGTTAGCGCTTGCGGGGTTAGCTTCGTAAAATCAAAGGTATTCACAGCGCTGTCATCGGCGTCTGCTGCGTCTACTGCGTCTGCTGCGTCTACTGCGTCATCCGCGGCATCTGCTGCATCGGTGGTGCCGTCGGTGGAATCGGCCGTTGTCGCTGCGCTTGAGCTGTCATCATCGCCGCCGCCGCAACCCGTCACCAGACCCAGGGCAAGCACTGTGGCCACCATCACCATCCATATATTCAAAGTTTGCTTCATACTGATTCTCTCCTTATTGATGTGATTCAATTCGATATCCCTTTTCACAGGAATCTCTTATGAATTTTCAGGGTAATCAGCAGGAATCGGATTGGCAAGAGCCCTTGTGGGCTTTAATTAAATCAAAATATATCCGGGGGAGGAGTGGGCCATAGCGTTGGTGGGGTTGAAGGCATAATAAGCGTCGGAAGACTTTATGTCGCTTGAGCAAAAAAAAGACCCGACCCCATCGGGGTCGGGTATCGATGTGAACGATAGAATCAGGGGGTGCTGAAGGAGCTAGAGGCTGTTTTGGTTTGTTCTCCGGCGGCGTTGACGGCATAAACGGAATAGCGGATTTTTTGGCCTTGTTCTGCCAGCTGCACCGTCACGACCACGGAACGAGAGGGTGCATTGACCCTTTGAGAGGTTCCTAAATCCGTGGTGAAGGTATACGAGGTGGCGGTTTTGATGGCCCCACAGCTCAAGGTGACCTCTATCGGCTGTAAGAAGCCAATGGCTCCCTTGGTCGCTGTTAGATTCTGTGGAGTTTGCGTCGTAAAATCAAAGGTAGCCGCAGCGCTGTCATCGGCGTCTGCTGCATCATCCGCGGCATCTGCTGCAGGCGCTGCTGCATCGGTGGTGCCGCCGCTTGAATCGGCCGTTGCCGCTGCGCTTGAGCTGTCATCATCGCTCCCGCCGCCGCAACCTGTCACCAGACCCAAGGCAAGCATGGCGGCCAAGATCACCATCCATATATTCAAAGTTTGTTTCATGCTTTCTCTCCTTTTTGATGTGATCCAACTCGATATTCCTTTTTACAAGAATCCCTTATGATTTTTGAGGGTAATCAGCAGAAAGTGGATTGGCAAGAAGAAGGGCCCCTCTTAATCACATCCGAATAATTGGGAAATGAGGCTGGGCTCAGCTCAGCTCTCGGAGGACGCGGTCGTTGGCTGGAGTGGGGATGCCCTGCTCCTTGGCGAGACGGCAGACGGTGCCGGCAAACAGATCCACTTCCGTGGGGCGGCCGGCTTGCACATCCTGCAGCATGGACGTCCGGTTTTCGGGGGCGGCGCCAAGGATGATGGCTTCCGCCCAGGTGGGGACTTCTTCGACACCGGCAATGCCCAGCGCGGTGCCGACAGCCGCTGCCTCTGTCATCAGGTCGCGAGCAAACTGCAAGGCGTCGGGATTCTCCTGAATTCCGCGGGAGGGCACGCGCAGAACCCCCTGAGACTGGTTGATGCCGATGTTGAGGATAAATTTGCGCCACTGGGCGGCCGGCATATCGGCCGGGATATCATAGCGGATATCGAGACGTTCAAAAAAATCACCGACGGCCTGAACCCGAGGAGAGGGGGGGGTGTTGGTCGCTTCGCCAAAGACAATCTTGTCTCCACCGCTTTGCACGACCGCATTCCCGTTGCGCATGGAGCTGGCGCAATAGACGAGACCATGGAGGACGCGATCCCAGCCAAACATCTCGGCAAGGGGATCCTGCGCGGAGATGCCGTTGAGCAGTGGCAGGATTTGGGTGGTATCGGAGAGGAAGGGCGCGATGGCCGAAAAAGTGTCCTCGAGGTTCGGGGATTTGACCGCGACGAGAATCAGGTCGGCGGGTTCACCGGGGGTGTCAGGCGTCACATAGTTCAGGTTCAGTTGTGTGCCGTTGAAGGAGGGGGGATGGGCTTTGTATCGCTCGATCCGGTCTTCATCCGCAATGATGCGGAGGACGTCGGGATCCCGGGCATAAAATTTATCGGCATAGAGAATGCCGATGGCCCCCAGCCCGAAGAGGGCCACATTCCGGACCGGTTTCATGGCTGGCGGGTGACGAGGAGGCGAACGGTACCGCTGTCGGCCTCGCCGGAGGGCTGCAGGGAAAAGGTATTCAGCACGGCCGGCAGGAGACAGGTCGTGCCGCGCTGGAGAATCATGGTGGGCTGACCGGGGGTGCGGATGCGGATATCTCCATTCACAGGGAACAGAATCAGGAAGCTGCCGGAGTCATGCTCTACCTGACAGGGCTTCGAGATGCTCCATTCTTCGACATGGAAGTGCGGATCATCCAGCAGCAGGCGACTCGTGTATCCGCCGTCCTGTTGGATTTCGGGCTGAATGTGGGTCACGGGCGTTTCCGTTTGGTTCCAGTCAATGACTTGCAGGGCCTGTTCCAGATGGAGGGGGCGCGGTTTCCCATTCTTGCCCGGCCGGTCCCAGTCATACAGCCGATAGGTGGTATTGGCATCCTGCTGCACCTCCAACAGCATGCAGCCGGCTCCGATGGCGTGGACGCGTCCTCCGGGGGTGTTGAAAATCATGCCGGGCCGGGCGGGGAAGCGTTGCAGCAGGGAGGGAATGGTTCCGTCTTTGCGTGCCTGCTCGAAATCCTCCGGCGTGACGCCGGGGCGGAACCCGGAATAAATATGGGCGTCGGGTGTGGCGGAAAGGACATACCACATCTCGCTTTTGGCTTCGCCTCCATAACGGGTGGCCGATTCATCGCTGGGATGGACCTGAACGGAGAGTGTTTCGCGGGCATCGATCAGTTTCACGAGAAGCGGGAAGTCCGTGCCGGTTCGGCCGGTGCCCAGGATGTCGGGCCCACGCCGTTGAATGGCTTCCGAGAGGGTGGTGCCGGCATCCGGCCCATTGATGATACGGGTTTTGCCGTCCGGATGGTCTGAAATCTCCCAGGCTTCGGCATAGGTGCCGGCATTCAGGCGGCGATGGAACTCATGAATCAGGCGGTCTCCTCCCCAGATATACTCCTTGTATACCGGCTGGAGCAGAATGGGCATATGCAACGTTGAGTCCATGAAGGGGATTGTGCATCGGGGCGGGGGCTTGGACAAGAAAAAGAAGTGGTCGATTC
>CAZGMQ010000022.1:0-47849 GCA_964526745.1 uncultured Verrucomicrobiota bacterium | reverse complement strand
TAAAGAAAGAGTGATGTGGCAATGGGAATTTACAGAAACAGTGTTGCACTATCTTCCAAAAGGCCTGCACGCGCCTATCTTGGGTTCATGGCGCAGCTAACCTGCGTGAGCGATGGTTATTGGGTATAAGTGGGTCAAAACCCCTCTGAAAATGGATAAAACAGAGGGAAAATGCCCCATAAATGGGGGAATGGGGCATTTATCCTAAAAATTTTGCCATTTATTGTCTTTTTCCCCGCGAATTTCGTGTTTTCGAGTCCGACACCGATCCCGACAAGAAAAAGGGCTATTTATGCGGCATGAAGTGGAAGGTGACAGGGGTCTCGTAGGGGGGCACGGTATTGGTGTTGACGACTAGCAACTCATCGTTGGCGCCGCAGGGCAGCGGCAGGTTCACAATGGCATAGGGGTCCCAGTAGGTCACAATGAGGGATTCTTCGGCGAGGGCCTTGAATTCGCCGTCTTTGATCATCGATCCGGTGTAGGTCCAGGGCGTTTCAGGCAGTACGGCGTTGTCCTGAATGTTCCAGACAAAGGATTCGGCTCGCGCGCGCTGCGTTTCGCCGTCGGCCTGCCATTCCACCATCAGATCGATCGGATCCCCCTCGGGAGGCGTTTCGCCGGTGGCGGGCATGGGGGTGCCGCTGCTGAGCCCGATTAGGAGGAGCCCGGCCTGCAGATCGAGCGGATTGAGGGAGAGCACAAAAACGGATTCGTGCACCTTGCCCTTCGGGCCACAGGCGAGCACCTCGATGAGGCCCTCGGTCTGGTTGACCCAGCCGGTGGCGGTCACGGTTTTGGCTGCGGCATCCACGCGTACGGAGCCGAGGGTGGCAACGTTGCCGTCCCACAGCACTGGGGAGGGGCTGGGCTGGGGCTCGGAGCCAACGGGCGCCACTGCGGGGGCGGCTTCCTGCGCTGTCGCGGGGGTGGCGAACAGGGCGATGAGGATCAGTCCAAGGGCGAAAAGACCGAGAGGGCGTCGTTGCATGCGATCTCCTGTTGTTGGTAGCGGGTGGTGGTTTCCAGATCAAGAGGGGCGGCGGCATCGAGGGCGATGGCTTCCCGGGCGGCTTCGGCGGCGCGGGTATAGTCGCCGTCCAGATGCCGGAGAATGGAGAGCTGATACCACGCCTCGGTGTCGTCCGGGTGGAGTTTAAGGACCTGCTCCAGCTGGTCGATGCCGTCGTGGAGGCGGGTGCGGGTCAGATCGGGCAGGCGGGTGAGGGTGACGGCCATGGCAACGGCAATTTCGGGGTCGCCCGGAAAAAAGAGATTCATGCGGCGGAAGACCTTGAGGCTGTCCAGCGGGCGATTCTGGCGGAGCAGGATGCCGCCGAGGCCGAAGAGGGCGGGGCCGTTGGAGGGGCACAGGCCGATGGCCCGGGCATAGGCGCGGGCGGCGGTGGCTTGCGACTCCGCGTTGTCGCCTTCGCGGGTGAGGCGTTCAGATTCGGGAGGCAGCGCCATGGTGCGCCAGGGCGACGACTGCGCCGCCGCGCCACCGGCACAGAGGAGGGTGGCACAGATCAGGATCGCCGACGAAAGGGGTCTCATTCCTCGCGGACCTTGACGCTGGCTTTACTGGGGGCGGTCCGCACCAGTGTGATGCCCTCGGGCAGAATGGCGCGGATCGGGAGTTTGACGGCCTTGGTGCCGGTCACTTGCGTGGCATCCACATAGACCCGGATGTCGTCGGCCGTCAGATTTTTCATCCGCTTAGGGCGGCCTTTCACCTTGAGGGTGGCCACTTCGGGATCCACTTCAACGAGGAGCTTGCGACCGGCCGGCAGTAGGGGATGGATGGGCAGATCATCGAACTGCTCGCTGATGGAGCGTTCAATGATGGTGAGATCGAGCGTGACGGCCTTGGGATTGAGTTCCACGCCGGTCATGCGGGAGTTGGGCACCAGGATTAGCCGTCGTTTGTTCATGGAACGGATGCGGCCGTCCAGATCCACGGGAATCGTGTTGACCGATTCCAGCTCGGCGAGGCGCTGGGCGGGACCGGACAGCTCGACCATGGCAGGGGTGACCACCATCTGCTCGATCTCGTATCCGTCCGGCAGCAGATTTTGTGTCTCCACCTTGACGGGCACCTGCTTGGTGATCTCCCGGTCGAGGCGGATGGTGAGCATCGTCGGGCGGATGAAGTCGATGCGGGCACTGCCCGGGGCATTGATGTTGGCCGGACCCAGGGTGACCTGGAAATTGCCGTTTTCATCATGATCGCGCACATCCACACTGGCCTTGATCAGTTCGCGGTTCAGGTAACGCAGGTCATCCCGCGAGCCGAGGAACGCCACATCCACGGTGTCGTCCGAACTCTGGACCACGCTCCAGCCCGGCGGGGGCTGAATCGACAGCGGGATATTCGTGACCAGCGTCGTATTGCTCGTCGCCGCCTGGATGGTGTACCAGACAATAACGGCTGCCACCACGGAGACGAGTCGGATTCCGTTCCGGGACCCGAAGAAATTAAGTATTTTTCGAAGAATCTTCAAATTCGTGCTCCATCATTTCTTCCGTCCGGGCCAGCCCTTCAGCCGAGATGTCCAGACTTTGGCGCAGGCGTTTCCAGCGGTTCTTGTTTTTGACGCCCCGCAGAAGAACCGACGACAGAATGCGGTGCAGGCGCTCCTCATCCAGGCCGCGGATCAGTCGGCCTTTGTAGGCCAGCGAAATGGCGCCGGTTTCCTCGGAGACCACCACAACGAGGGCATCCGTCTCTTCGGAAAGGCCCATGGCCGCGCGGTGTCGCGTGCCGGATTTGTCCATGTCGCGTGCGGAAAGTGGGAAGACGCAGCCCGCCGCCTTGATTCGATCTCCGTCAATAATCACGCCGCCATCATGGAGCGGGGTGTGGGGAAAGAAAATGGTCGCCAGGAGTTCCGCGGTGACCGCCGAGTCGATACGCGTGCCGGTTTCCTGCACGGAGAGGGTGCCGATCTCCCGTTCGATGGCGATCAGGGCGCCGATTTTGTCGGCGGCCAGCCGGGACACGGCCTGCACAATCTCGTCCAGCAGTCCCCGTTCGCGCAGGGAGGTGGCGAAGACATGCTGTTTGCCCAGCTCTGCCAGCGCGCGCCGGATCTCGGGCTGGAAGATCACGACAAACGCAATGACCAGATAGACCGAGAGGCGCTGCAGTAGCCAGTTCAGGGTGTTCAGGTTGAAGATGCGCGTCAGCACCAGCATGACGACCACCGCGGTGACGAAGCCCAGCAGCACCTGCGCACCGCGCGTGCCGCGGAAGAAGAGAATGGTGTAGTAGAACATCACCGCCAGCACGAGCATTTCCAGCAACCCGCCCACGCTGGGAAGGGGTACTTGCTGCAACAGGTCCGTCCATGTGCTGTTCATATACACAATCTGCCACGCGGGACAGGCGGGCGCAAGCGTCAAAGCGATTTCGGGGGGGCGACTTTCGGAATCGTCTCTCATGCGGTAGACTGGAGGAATGAAACCGAAAAACAGATGGAACGCGGGATGGGGAGTCGCAGGGCTTCTCGTCCTGATGAGTGCAGGCGCCCTAGCGGCTTCAAAGTCCAAGACTGTACAGATTTACTGGCCGGAAAAACAGGAGACCGTGACGATGGAGAAAGTGGTTAAAACCAAGGCGCAGTGGAAAGCCCAGTTGACGCCCGAACAGTACAAAATCACCCGCCGTCAGGGCACGGAGCGCTCCTGCTCCGGTGCTTTTTATGACATGAAGAAACCGGGCACCTATTTTTGCGTCTGCTGCGGCATCCCGTTATTCTCCTCGGAGACCAAGTTTGACTCTGGAACGGGCTGGCCCAGCTATTTCAAGCCGGTGGCCGAAGAAAATGTGGAACTGCACAAGGATCGAACTTTCGGCATGGTGCGCACCGAAGTGACCTGTGCGCGGTGCGATGCCCATCTGGGGCATGTCTTTGACGATGGCCCGAAACCGAGCGGCTTGCGCTACTGCATCAACTCGGCGGCCATGGAGTTCAAGCCCCAGGCGGAAGCTGAAAATCCAAAAGATCCGTGAGGGCTGCGGCTTCGTCATCGGAAGTCTGGTCGACGGGGTTCCCTCCCGTCGAGCCCGATACGGCCCGACTCCTGATTCTGGGGTCGCTGCCCAGCGTGGAGTCACTGCGGCAACAGCAGTATTATGCGCATCCGCGAAATGCTTTCTGGCCAATCATGGGGGCGCTGTTCGATGCGGGGCGGGAGTTCCCCTATGCTCATCGGCTGGCGCGTCTCTCGGCAAAAGGCGTGATGCTCTGGGATGTTCTGCGTGCCGCCCATCGCCCCGGCAGTCTTGATTCGGCGATCGACCCCCGCCAGATGGAGGCCAATGATTTTTCTGCGATTTTCGACCGTCACCTGGAATTGAAGCGGGTTGTGTTCAACGGCGCTGCGGCCGAGAAACTGTTCCGGCGCCATGTGCTGAAATCCGGATGCGACGGACTCGACGAGGTGGACCTCATCCGCCTGCCCTCGACCAGCCCGGCCCATGCGGCCCTGTCTTTCGAAGAGAAGCTTGCGGCGTGGGAAACCGGCCTGTCGGTCTAGTGATTTAGCGGCGGGGGAGGTTCGATCGCGAGGGGAATCATGCCGCGGACGGAGTTGAGCAGGAAGACGCGAGGGCTGGCCAGAAGCTCCTGTCTCGTGATGACGCGTTCGCGAAGGATTCCGTTCTCTAGCAGTTCAGCCCGTTCCGTGCCCGGGAGCAGGCCGCATTCCACCGGCGGCGTGCAGAGGTGTCCGTCCACTTCGACCGCGAGATTGGCGATGGTGGTTTCGGTGACTTCGTCTTTCTCATTGGTCAGAATGACATCATCGAATCCATGTGCCCCGGCTCGGGCCTGCTCATAGACCCATCGGTTCGTGGTCTTGTGATAGAGGAACGGGGAAGTGCGATCCACGGCTTGCTGCGCCAGGGTCACCCGCATCGGCGGGCTGGCCTCCAACCCGGGAAGGGGCGTGGATTGAAGCGTGATCTCTCCATCTTCGGCGAGGAGCAGGCGGATGCGGTGGGGGCTGGCGGGGAGCGTGGCGGTCAGGGGGTCGAGCTGATCCCGCAACTGAACTTCGTTCAAGTCAAAATCAAAATAGTCCGCGGACTCCGCGAGCCGTTTGAGATGACGGTCCAGCAGGTGGATGCCGTCTCCAGGTGTCCACAGCATGGTTTCCAGCAGGGAAAAGGGCGGTTGCACGGTCTGGAGAATCCGGGCTTTGGTGCGGCACTCGGCCTGTTCCTTTTCGCAGTCCGAATCCCAGACGATGCCACCGCCCACGCCGTATTCGGCTTGTTGGGTCCGGGTGTCGAGAAGCAGGGTTCGAATGGCCACGTTGAATTGCGCGCGCCGGCCCGGCGCCCAAAATCCAATGGTGCCGGTATAGAGCTGGCGTGGTGTGGTCTCCAGCTCGGTAATGATTTCCATGGTGCGCGCCTTGGGGGCGCCCGTGATGGAGGCGGGCGGGAACATCGCCCGGAACAGGTCGGGAACTGAGGCGTCGGTCTGCGCCGTGACCGTGGAGGTGAGCTGCCACAGCGTGGGATATTTTTCCAGCGCGCACAGGTGCGGGGTCTCCACGGTATGAGGCCGGGCAATGCGGCCCATATCGTTCCGCACCATATCCACAATCATCAGGTTTTCGGCGCGGTTTTTCTCGGAGGCGTGCAGCGCTTCGGCCTGCAGGCAGTCCTGGAGTTGCGTCAGGCCGCGCGGGGCGGTCCCTTTCATGGGGCGGGATTCCAGTTGCGTGTCATCGAGCCGGAAGAACAGTTCCGGCGAGGCGCTGCAGATCCGCCACGGATCCGCCGAGATAAAGGCCCCGTAGCGCGCACGCTGGGCATCGGTCAGAGACAGGAAGGTCTGCCACGGATCTTGTGCGAATCCGTCGCAGGTCAGCCGGTGGGTATAGTTGACCTGATAGGTGTCGCCTTCGCGGATGTGGGTTTTGATGCGTTGAAAGGCGGCGGCGTACTCTTCCGGCGAAAGGGAGGAGCTCCAGGGTCCCGTCTCAGGGCCTGTCTCGTTTTCGGCGTCCGGCAGGTCCAGGACCGTCGGGGCTTCATAGAGACCGAACCAGAGCAGCGGGAAATCGCCGGGGGGATGGGCGGTTAGCGCGGGATCAAAGGCAGGAGACGCTTCATAGGCGATCCAGCCGGCGGCATGGAGCCCTTCTTCGTTCACGGCCTGTTCCACGCGTTCCAACTGGGCCTGCAGGTCGTCCAGGCGTCGGGTGGTGACCACTCGCCGGGGGGATTGGAAGGAAAGCCACTGGCCGGTGCCGTCATCGCGTATGATGACCTGTTGGTTTTGCGGCTGTCCGGGGAACGACTTCATCCTGCCGGTATGGTGCGGTCCCGCCGCCCCCCTGTCAATGCCGGCGGGTCGGGATTGACAGAACAGGGGCAGACAGGTCACCGTGCATGCATGAATTGCCTGGCACTGGAATTTTCGACGGATGCAGGGAGCCTGGCTCTGTTGCAGGATGGAGTGGTGACGGCCTCGCTCTCGCTGGATGCGGGGCGCCGCCGCAGTCAGCTGCTGTTTGATGCGGCGATGGGGATGCTGTCGGATGCCGGTTCTTCGCTGGCGGCCGTGGATGCGTTCGCCGTGGGGCGCGGCCCGGGTTCCTACACGGGGTTGCGCGTTAGTCTGACAGCGGCCCGCGGCTGGGCCCTGCCGACCGGAAAACCGGTCTGGACCGTCAGCAGCGGAGCCGCGCTGGCGGCGGAGCGCTTCGCTGAGCAGCCGGACGTGAACACCCTGGTGATTTGGGGCGATGCCCGTCGCGGCCTGCTCTGGGCGGGTCGGTTTGAACGGCGCGAGACCGGTCTGCTGCAGCAGACCGGAGGCTGGCGGCTGCTGCCGATGGAATCCCTCGGCACGGAGTGGGTCGATGCCCAGTGGGTGGAGGCCGATCAGCGCCCCCAGGCTGAATGGGTGGGGCGCCTCTTTTTTGCGGGGGGCGCCACTGAGGACCTGCAGCCGATCTATCTGAATCCGGCGGTGGCCACCGCCCCGCGCTTTGATTCGGACGGGAAACCCCTCTCGGCCTAGACCGCTCATCCATCTGGAGGTCGTTTCCCCGGCAGGGAGAACGATTGTCTTGCGTTTTGGGGGGTGAGAGGCGACAATCCGGCCCGATTTAGAACCCCGAGATGGAGTATTTATGGACGATCAAATTCCAAGTCAAGAAGAGCAACCTCAGCCGAAGCCCCACCATCATGCGCCGTCGCCTGCCGATCAGGACGCACAGGAATTTATGGAATGGCTGAAAGAATATGGCCGTCCGGCGCTGATCGGACTGGCGGTTGTTGCGGTGGTCATGCTGGGTTTCAGTGTATGGCGAAAACAGAAGGTGGAGAAGGACGACGCTGCAGTGCAGGCCCTGTTCCAAGGACGCAGCCCTGAAGAATTCCAGCAGTTGGCTTCCATTGACCCGACCGCGCCGACAGCCCCGATTGCGTTGGCGACCGCCGCCGCGGAGTTTTATGCGCAGAACCGCTACGATGAGGCTCTGGCTTCCTATCAGCTTTTCCTGGGCCAGTATCCGGACCACATGCTGGTCTCCGATGTGAAAATGGGCGTGGCCGCCAGTCTCGAAGCCTTGGAAGAGTACGACGATGCCGCCGTCAGCTATATGGCCTTTGCAGAGGCGAATCCGGACAATGCGCTGCAGCCGCAGGCCATCTTCGGCGCCGCCCGCTGCCGCGAGCAACTCGAACAATTTGATGAAGCCCGCGCCCTCTATGAGGAGTTCATCGTGGCGAATCCGGAAAGCACCTGGCTCCCGCAGGCCGAATCGGGCATGCTCTTCCTGAAGAAGGCCGAGCGCGCCAAGGATCTGCCGCCGCCAGTCGCCACTCCTGTGGTGGCGGTCATGGATGAGGTGGTCTCCGAACCGGTCCTGGTGGAAATGACTACGGGTGGAGAGCCCATTGTTGTGGACGTCGCAGCTGAAGAGACGGTTGTTGAAGAAGCGGCCCCCGCTCAAGAAGAAGTAAAAGCAGCCAAAGAAGAGCCCAAGAAGGACAAGAAGTCTTCGAAGAAAAAGAAGAAGAAAAAATCCTCCAAAAAGAAAAAATCTGAGAAAGCCCCCGCCGACGAACCGGCGTCGGAATAAGGGAAGTTCAGGAATGAATCTCAAACGCCGGAACCCGCAGGGCTTCCGGCGTTTTTGTTTAGAAAAGGAATGCAACCATGATTGAACGATATACCCGGCCCGTTATGGGCGCATTATGGACGGATGAACACCGGTTTCAGACCTGGCTCGAAGTGGAGCTCGCGGCCTGCGAGGCCATGAGCAAAGCGGGATTGATCCCGCAGAAAGACCTGCGGACGATCCGCCGGAAGGCTTCCTTCACAGTGAAGCGCATTCACCAGATCGAGGCGAAAGTCCGTCATGATGTGATTGCGTTCCTGACCGCGGTCTCCGAGAAGGTCGGTCCGGCCGGCCGCCATATCCACAAGGGGATGACCAGCTCCGATGTCGTGGACACGGCCCTGGCCATGAATCTGGTCAAAGCATCTGATTTGCTGATTGAAGGTGTGAAGAAACTCCGCGCGGTTGTCGCCCAAAAAGCGACGATGCATGCGTATACCCCCATGGTGGGACGAAGCCATGGCATCCATGCGGAGCCGACCACCTTCGGACTGAAGATGGCGCTGATGGTCGATGAGTTTGGTCGCGCCTTGACCCGCCTGGAAGCTGCGCGCGAAACCGTGCGGGTGGGACAGCTCTCCGGCGCGGTGGGAACGCATGCGCATCTCGATCCGAAGATCGAGAAGGCGGTCTGCCGATCACTGGGCCTGCGCCCAGCCGCTATCTCCACACAGATTCTGCAGCGGGACCGCCATGCGGAACTGGTCTCCGCCATCGCGTTGACCGGAACCAGTATCGAACGCTGGGCCCAGGAATTCCGTCATCTGCAGCGCACGGAAGTACGCGAGGTGGAGGAATCCTTTGGCAAAGGGCAGAAGGGGTCCAGTGCGATGCCCCACAAGAAGAATCCCATTATCGGCGAACAGCTCTGCGGGCTGGCGCGCGTGCTGCGAGGCTATGCGGTGACGGCCATGGAGAACATCCCCCTGTGGCATGAGCGCGACATCTCTCACTCCTCCGCCGAGCGGATCATTCTACCGGATGCCACGATCCTGCTGGACTACATGCTCGATAAGCTGACGGCATTGGTGAAGGGGCTGCGCGTGGACAAGGCGCGCATGCAGGCCAATCTGGACCAGACCCATGGGTTGATTCATTCACAGCAGGTCCTGCTGCTTCTCGTGGAGAAGGGGGTCGCCCGCGAAGAGGCCTATGGATGGGTGCAGCGTAACGCGATGGCCTCCTGGAAGACCGGCCAGCCGTTGCAGGATCTGGTTTCATCGGATGCCGATATCACAGCCGTGGTGACCCAGCGTCAGCTCGCGGGTTGTTTTGACCTGAAACGGCACTTTCGTGACGTGAAGCGCACATTCCGATCGCTTGGATTACCGCTTCCCTGAGATGTGTGCCCTTTATAGAATGAATTGAGAAGTTGATGAATCTGAAGCCCTATATCCAAATTGCCCGCCCCGACCATTGGTTCAAGAATATCTTTGTGCTGCCGGGTATCGTGCTGGCGTTTTTCTTTGAGCGTCTCCCGTTCCAGTGGTCCCTGGTGGAAAATATTCTCGTCGGTCTGGCCTGTGCCTGTCTGGTCGCCTCGAGCAACTATGTGCTCAATGAGATCCTCGATGCGCCCAAGGATTTGTTCCATCCCGAGAAGCGGTCGCGTCCGATTCCTTCTGGGCAGGTCAAACTGCCGCTGGCCTGGCTGGAGTGGGTGGTGCTGGCGGTCGTGGGCATCGGCCTGGCGTTCCATCTGAATGTCCGTTTTGGTGTGGTCACATCTCTGCTGTGGCTGGCTGGCTGCGCCTATAACATCCCGCCGGTCCGCACCAAGGATCTGCCCTATGCGGATGTGATCAGCGAATCGTTTAACAATCCCTTGCGCATGGCCATGGGATGGTATTGCATCGGCATTGTGGCTCTTCCCCCGGTTTCCATTCTGCTGGCCTACTGGATGTTTGGTGCATTCCTCATGGCCACCAAACGGTTTGCAGAATACCGGATGATCGATGACCCGGAACGGGCCGGGCTCTATCGGAAATCCTTTGTCTGGTACAACGAAGAACGCCTCATCGAGAGCATCTTTTTCTACGGCGCGCTGTTCGGCATGTTCTCGGGCGTGTTTATCGCGCGCTATCAGGTGGAACTCGTTCTGGCGACCCCGCTGGTGGCCTATCTGATGGCCTACTATCTGCATCTGGGATTCAAGTCTAACAGTGTGGTCCAGAAACCGGAATATCTCTATCGTGAGAAGAAGCTGGTATTCCTCTCGCTCCTGGCCTTTGTGGCCTGCGCCGTTCTGCTTCTGGTGCACATCGAGGACTTCACATCGATCTTCAAGCCGACCCAGGAAAAACCCGCGGTGTCCATGCTGGAATCCGGCCGCGCCGATTAGTCCGGGGCGACGATGAGGTCCTCGGTGGCGGGGACCACCGGGAGTAGCTGGATTTCGTCTTCCTTTATGACCATCTGATAGAGACAGGCCTGCTGGAGGTCGCGCCGAAAGCGATATAGCCAAGCGGTCCGGTCCGGATGCCGTTTCATCAGTTTCAGATTGGCTTCCCGCAGATTGCGCACATAGAGGATATCCCCCTTGAGATCGAGATCGTTGCGCATAAAGCCTGAGGCGTAATAATCATTGAAGCTGTCCGGCCGTTGGGTATCGCGTCCGAGACCGTCCATGAAGACGACGGCGTGGGTGATGCCGTAGTCCCGGACCACGCGAGGGAGGATATCCTCCACATCATAGTAGTTGGCGGCCCGATAGCGCGTGAAGTATTCCGGGGTGCTGAGGCCGAGAAAGAGAACACCGGACACGACCAGAAAAGCGGGGGCCTGCACCCATTGCCCATGGGGAGAAAGTTCCTCTTTAAGGGCCAAGAGCCCACGGGCGGCCAGCACAAACGCATAGGGCAGGCCGACGGAGATATATCGCGCCGGAATGCCGGCCTCGTAATACCAATAGCAGGCGTAGGTCAGCAGCAGCGCCAGCATAGGCAACAGCAGCAGCAGGTCCTCCCGTTTCGCCCGCCCCAAAATAAACGGAAGCAGCACCAGCGCGAGTGCCGGGATGGGCCAACCCAGCAGATTCTCATTCAGGACCTTGAGGCGCATGAGGGTGTAGCGGATGCCGATGGCCGGGGTATGAGTCCGGATTTCATCCAGCTTCACAAACCCGAACTGTCCGCGGGGCCCCATTCCGATTTCGTGGCCAGGGGTGCGCGCGTCGCCGGTGGTGGCATACTGGAATCCAAACAGCAGGCTGATGGCCAGCCCGGCCATGACCAGTCCGGCGGCGATGCCCCCCTTGCAGGTCAGGAAACGGCGGGGCTGAAAGAGGAAGCCCAGCGCAAACACGGCGCCGAGCACAGCGGCATCCAGAGGCCGGCATAGGAATCCAATGCCCCACAGCAGGCCGGCCGTCCCGCCCCAGATCCACTGGCGGGTGGCCCACAGTTTGCGGAGGCTCAGCAGGCAGAGGGCACAGGCGAGTGCTGCCGGGATATGAGACAGATGCAGGCCGGAGAGCACCGCGATCAGGGGGGAGGGGATCGCAATCAGCGCCGCCAGCCGCCCGGTTCGTTCATCGAAAAAGTTTCGCCCCAGTTCGTGGATCGTGACAATCAGCAGTCCACCGAGAACCGGATTCACAAGCCAGGGCACCCGCAGCCAGACACCGGGGGTCAGCAGCAGCGGCCAGCCCGGCGGATACATGGCGCACCAATGTCCCAGCCCGGCCCGGGCTCCCAAGACTCCGAAGACATCCAGAAAATTGGCGTCGGGCGGGAGCGGAAGGGTGATGGCGAAACGCGCAAACAGGCGCGCCTGGAACAGGGAGGCCATCCCGTCATCCAGTCGGGGGATTCCCTTGAACAGGAGCCAGGCGATGAGCGCATAGGCCCCGCCGGCCATCAGAAAAAGGAGAAGGTTGAAGCGAAGGCGCGGTATGCGAAACAGAGGACGTATCCAGTTGCGGAGTCGTTCACCCCGAGAACGGGTCACAGTCCATGTTGCCAGGATAAATATGAAAAGGGTCAGAACCGGATGGGCTAATGCCACATGGTGAAGGGGATTGCCTTGCCCCCACAGGAGCAAGCCCAGCAAACCGATCGCAAGCAGTTGAGTTCCCTTTTTCATGACGAAGAATCATAGTCGCAATGGAGCCGGATGCCAAATCCAATGACGCGGTTCATCCAAAATGCGGCTTGACCCCGACTCGGGATCATTGGCATACCCAATGCGTGATCTGTGAATTCCATCTCTTTCCGTCGGTACCCGCCACCCTCCTGATTCTGGGGCTTGTGCTGGAAGTGCTTGGGTGGGGCGTGAAGAGAAGCGGACGCTATCCCATTCCTTCTCTTCTGCGCTTTACCCTTTGGGCAGTTCGGCCCTGGATGGTCTGGGCGGCCTTTAACCTCTTCTTTCGCTGGCGCGGCGAGCAGGGCTTCAATGATCGCCGGACCTTCCCGTTTTTTGCCGGGCTGTGGGATCCGCTGGCCTCGTTCGGGGCGAGGCTGCAACAGCTGTGGCATACGCCCAGCGTCTGGTTGTGGGGCGGGGTGACACTGCTCCTGCTGGCTGCGCTGATCGTCTGGCTGGTCTGGGTGCTCCGGGCGAAGCCCGTCCGGACCGTTCCCGCGCTCATGGGCCTTTATCTGCTGACCGTTGCCCTCCATCTGTCGCTGGCGTCCCTGCCGGACGGGGCTTGGGAGAAGGGGCATGACAGCTCGCTGCTGTCGTCGTGGAAGGCGCACACCTCGATGCTCTATACCGTCCCCTATGTAAACAGCACGTACGATTACTTCAGTCGCTTTCAAGAGATCCAGCCCAAGCTGCGCGCCACCATCCATGGGTTGTCGCATCCGCCCGTCGCATCCCTCTCCCTCTACTGGATCGGCCGGGTCATGGGGACCCGGGGCGAGGACATTCGGGACCCGGAAACGCGCCTGCGCTATTCCATCGGCCTGACCCTGTTCGGCGCGCTGAATGTCTTTCTCCTCTATGGGCTGGGGCGAAGCCTGTTCAGCCGCGAGACGGGATTCCTGGCGGCCCTGCTCTGGGCCACGGCACCGGCCGTGGCGGTCTATGCCGGGTTTGCGCAGGATCCGGTGTATGCCGTGTTCTTCAATCTGGCGCTTCTCCTTGGCTGGCACACCGTGATGTCCGCCCGGCGCGTCGTGCCAGCGGCACTGGGTCTCGGTGCGACGTTCTTCGCTTTGACGCTGCTGAATTACAGCTGGTGCCTGATGACCACAATCTTTGCGCTGTTCGCCCTCGTGATGGGTGTGCGCTCCCGGTGGTCACTCAAGGCGTATGCCGTGCGCATCGTCCTGCCGCTGGGCGTGATGACCCTTTTCGGCGGCACCTTTCTGCTGGCCTTCCATCTGGATTACTGGGCGATGTATCAGTTCTCTCAGCAGTATGTGAATTGCTGGTATCTGTTCACCGGGGCCTACCAGTGGATCATGGCGCTCCTCGGTGGGCAGATGGATCTGTTTCTGCTGCTGGGGAGTGTGACCTGCTCGGCCTTTGTCGTATCGCTGATCCGCTTGCGGAAGACCGATTGGCTGGAGCCCCGCACGCTACTGCTGTTGATGGTGCTGGGGGTGTTTGCGCTGCCGCTGCTGTTCGGCCCAACCTGTCTGAAGATGGAAACGGCCCGCTGCTGGAACTGGGTCGCGAGCCTGCCGATTGCCTTTGCCGCCGCGCAACTTTTGCGAATGAAAAGCCGACTGTTTGTGATCGGGGCAGCGGTCGTCTCCGTCCTGACAACTGCGGGTATGCGCCTGTTCCTGACCTTCGCACCCTGACCTATCCTGCCTCGGCTTGGTTGGCTGTGGTATGAGCCGCCACCCAAAAGTTTCCACACTATGGAAACATTTTTTCCATACTGTGGAAAAATCGCGAAAATGTTTTCCATACTATGGAAAACAGGCATTCAACGCCCTTCTGGCTCCTGAATCCTGACTTCTGAATTCTTCTGCCTACAGCGCCCAGGCGAGTAGGAGGGGGACGGTGATCAGCGCCCAGAGATGGGTCAGGAGGAGGCCGCCTGCGATGAAATCGGTGTCGCCGCCGTAGCGTTCGCTGAAGAGCACGCTGGCCATGGCAGAGGGCATCACGGCGATGATGATGAGGATGCCGCGGGAGACCGTGTCCATGGGGATGAACTGGAACAGGGGGATCATGATTAGGGGGACGGCCAGCAGGCGAATGCCGGTAAC
Organism: uncultured Verrucomicrobiota bacterium; assembly: GCA_964526745.1. Classification (GTDB taxonomy): domain Bacteria; phylum Verrucomicrobiota; class Kiritimatiellia; order CAIQIC01; family Lenti-01; genus Lenti-01. Next base: position 33,531 of record CAZGMQ010000022.1, on the reverse strand, counting down.
GAACCAGATGCGCCAGCCCAGGATGGCCTTGAATTTCAGGATGGCGAAACGGCTGCCGGCGACGAGCATGGCAACGGCGATGGTGGCCTGGCTCAGGGTGCGGATGCCGGTCCGGATCGTATCTGCCGCCACCTGGAGGCCTTCGGGCATGGGCGGCCAGGCGATGCTGTCCCGCAGGGTGATGAAGAGCAGGCTGAAGAGCAGCGTCATGAGAGGGGGGCTGAGAAGCGATTTGATCCGCTGCCCGATGGAGATCTTTTTCGTGAACAAGACAACGCCGAGTGACCACAGAAAGAGTTCGTACCCCACGGAGGCAAAGACAAGCAAGGCCACGCCTTTCTCACCGTAACGGAAAAGAACGAGCGGCAGTGGCAAGAAGAGGTAGTTATTAATCAGGCAATGGAACAGAAAGGCCCGCGAGGTTTCCGGTGCGACGCGCCCCAGGAAGCGTACGGCGATGAGGCCCAGTCCGAATCCGGTCAGGGCGATGACCATGGTCAGCAAGGGAAGACTCAGATGGGCCTTCAGCTCCGGCAGCGACAGCTCTGTGATGGAGATGAAGATCAGGGCCGGATAGATCAGCGCGATCGAGACACGGGCCAGGTCGTTTGTGCCCTGTGCGCTCAGCAGCCCCCGGCGTCGGGCGAAAAAGCCGCAGCCGATGAGGCCGAAGACACATAGGATTTGCAGGGCGAATACCATAAGATTCCGTAAAGGGGAAAGTATACCCTATGGGTGCCCATGTGGCAAAGATCCAGAGGGCTTCATTCTGTTGGATCAGGATTCATCTGAAGGCTCGATCTCAATCGGGTGTTCCTCTTTGGGTTTCCCTGTGAAGAGGGTGTAGATGAGGGGAATGATTACAATGGCCAGGGCCCCGGCCACGAGAATGCCGCCGACCGAGGCGATGCCGATACCGGCACGGTTCTCCGAGCCGATGCCAGTGCTGAGAGCGATGGGAAGCATCCCCAGGCCCGAGGCCAGCACGACCATCAGGACGGGGCGGAACTGATCCACCATGGCGACGAACATCGCTTCGCGCCGGCACATGCCTTCCTTTAGATGGTTCGCGGTTTGATCCACAATCAGAATGGCGCTGTTGACCACCACGCCGATGAGCATCAGGATCCCGAGCAGGACAAGCACGGTGATGACGGAGCCGCTGAAGACAAGCGCCCACACAACGCCGATGAGCCCCATCGGCAGGGTCAGCAGAACCAGCCCCGGACGGCTCCAGGATTCCAAAATGGCCGACAGGACCAACAGCGTCAAGAACGCGGCCAGCAGAATGGCTTCGCCAAAATCGGCCAGGGAATCCTTCATCATTTCCGTCCGTCCGGTGGCGGTGAAGGAGTAGCCGATGGGTACCAGATGGTTGTCTTCAATGGCGGCACTCCAGGCGTTTCCGACGCTGCTCATGGAGGTTCCCGGGGTGATGTCGCCCAGGAATTTGACGGAGCGCTGCTTGTCGCGGCGATAGATCTGCAGCATCGAGCGGGAGTCCACGACATCGGCCACGGTTTCCAGCGGAACAGGATGGCCGTCGGTGCCGGGCAGCAGAAATTCGCGGATCTGGTCTTTGCCGGGCCGCTCTTTGAGTTTGACGCGGATGTCGTACGTACGTGCACCGCTCTTGAAGCTGGCGGCTTTGATGCCTTCCACGTTGGCCCGGACCATCATGCCGAGGGCGGAGGCCGGGATCCCTAGGTCGGAGAGCACGGTTCGTTTCGGAAGGACCAGAATTTCGGGCTTGGTGTCCCGGATGCTGGTATCAAGGAGTTCGACGCCGGGAATGGCCAGCCCAGCGGATTGAATGGCCAGGGCGGACTCCTCCAGTTTCTTCAGGTCATCGCCGGAAAGAATCTGCTCAATCTGGAAGCTCTGGCCGCCGCCGACAAAGCTGGGCAGGGCGACGGAAACCATGCAGTCCGTTTCATCCGCCAGCAGTTGGCGAACTTCGGCCAGACGGTTGAAGATGGTCCAGTCGCGTCCGGTTTTGGGGGCAAAGTACAGCGAGATCTGTCCTAGGTAGACGCCCTCGCTGGCCTGGCCGCTCTGGGCTTCGGCTTTGCCGATAATGGTCAGGACATGGTCGAGATCGGAGAGCCCCATCAATCGCGACTGAATCTCCTCGAGGCGGCCGGATGTTTTGTCCAGATTGTAGTAGGCGGGGGTCTCGATGCGGATGAGGATGCGCCCGTAGTCGGAATTCTCAAAGAAGGAGAACCCCAATTTTCCGCCGCCGACTTTCATCGTGAAGAAGAACAGAAAAACAAAGCAGAGGACGACGCCGATGCTAAGGAGGCGGCTGCGGGCGATTCGGCGAAGGAAGTTACTGTACCGGACAGCCAGACGCTGGAAGCCGGCATCCCAGCGCTGTCCAAAGCGGGCGAAGGCATTGTGTTTCCGCTTGCTGGCGGGTTCCATCAGGAGAGCACAGAGGATGGGGGTTAGCGTGAAACTGATCAGGATGGAGCAGGCGTTGACAATCAGCGTGGTGATGGCGAAGGGGGCCAGAATGCGGCCGACCATACTAGTCATCATGGCGATGGGGAACATCACGATGACGTTGGTGCCGGCGGAAGCCAGCACGGCAACGGTGACTTCGGATGCGCCGATGCGGGCGGCCTCCCAGTGGTTATCCATGGTCTCGAACTTGGAGACGATGTTTTCCAGGACCACGATGGAATTGGACACGAGCACGCCGGTGGAGAGGCCAATCGCCAGTAGGGTGATGACATTCAGCGTTTGTCCCGCGAGCTGGATGAAGAAGAGGCTGATGCAGATGGTGACCGGCATCGTGATGGCCACGATGATGGTGGTGCGGACATTCACCAAAAATACGAACAGGATGAATGCGCACAGCAGGATGGCGCCCATGACGCTGGTAATGGCCGAATGGACGGATTCCTGAATATTCCGGGATTCGTCGGACACCCAGGTCAGGTTCATGCCGCCGGGCAGATTCTGCCGCACTTCATCGAAGCGCTGGCGGGATTTTTCGACCACGGAAACAATGTTGGCTTCGGACTTTTTGACGATCTTAATGACAATGCCCTGCTTGCCATCGAGAATGGCGCGCTGGCGGATTTCTTCCGTGGCCATCCGGACGGTACCCAGGTCGCCGAGAGTGCGACGGACGCCGTCCTGATTCGCTACTGTCAACGCGGCAATCTCCTCCACCTCGGGATAGTCGGCATCGAAGCGCAGGGAGTATTCATTTCCCTGTTCACGGATGCGGCCGCCGGGCAGGCTGAGCACATTCTGCTGCAGGGCGGTAGCAACGTCATAGCTGGTCAGTCCAGCGGCGACAAGCTGGTCGCGGTCGAGTTCCACCCAGACTTCCCGTTCATTGCCCCCGATGACCTGGACTTCGGCGACACCGGAAACGGTGGCAAAGTGATCGGCCAGCGTGTTGTCCGCATAGTCATACAGATCGTCGATCGGTGCGGAACCGGACAGGAATAGATTGGCCACCGGAGAGGCATTGATATTGACCTTCTGGATGACGGGCCGGTCCGCATCCTCGGGCAGGTGGTCGAGGATTGCATCGATCTTCTCGCGCACATCCTGCGCAGCGATGTCCACGCTGGCGGACAGGTTGAACTCCAGCGTGACCACGCTGACATTTTCCAGGCTGGAGGAGTCGATGTGCTTCAGGCCGTCGATTCCGGAAACGGCGTCTTCGATATACTTGGTCACATCCTTTTCGATGTCTTCCGGTGAGGCGCCGACCCAACTGGTGATGACGGTCACATAGGGGATGTCGACGGCCGGGATGTTCTCAATCGAGAGTTTCCGGTACGAGTTGAGTCCGAGGGCGATGAGGGCGATCAGCAGGCAGCCGATGGCGATTGGGCGTTTCGTGGAGGCAGTGGCGAGGAACATGGGAAATCTCCGGTGGCAGGGTTAGAGAACTTGAACCGGGGACCCGTCCCGGAGAAGAGTCTGGCCTTCGGTCACCACAATGTCACCGGCCTCGAGGCCGGAGAGGATTTCGGTCTGGCCATCATTTTGCAGGCCGGTCTGGACCGGGGTGGACACCGCGGTGCCATCCCGGACCGTAAAGACAATCTGCTGCTGATTGCGGGTCAGGATGGAGGCGGAGGGGACGGCGAGGCCGTCGCGGGTTTCAAAGACAACGGTCAGATCCGCCATGCTGCCTGGAACGGCCAGGCCGCTGCCGGTGCTGACCGTGCCTTTGATTTCAAATGTGCGCAGCACGGGGTTGATGACCGGGCTGCGATAGGTGACCGGGACGGATCCGGCGTCCTGTCCGCTGATCGCCAGGTGGAACTCCGTCTGGCCGGCTGTGATCTCCGGATAGTACTGGGCGGGAAGGAAGGCGCTGACTTCCACGACCGACAGATCCGCAATTCGCAGAACCACATGGCCTATGCTCATTTGTTCGCCGGGCTCCGCCAACCGGGCGCTGACCACGCCCGAGATGGGAGCGAGGATTTTGGTGTCATCCAGATTCTTTTGGGCGATGGCCACGCCGGCTTCGTTCTGCTTGACCAGCCGTTTCGCGAGGGTCACCTGGGCCGCGGCGACATCGAGACCTGCCTTGGCTTGGTCGTTGGCCACCTCGCGGCCTTCGAATTCGTTGTCGGTGACCTTTCCGTTCTTGTGCAGGCGGGTATAGCGATCGAAGTCGAGCATGGCCTTATGGGCTTCGGCTTTCGTTTTCTGTTCGGAGGCCTTGGCGACGGCAAGACCGGCTCGGGCCACTTCCAGATTTTGCCGGGCAATGACCAGAGCCTCCTGATTCCGGGCCGGGTCCACCTGGAACAGCGGGGTTTTACCGGCGGTGACTGGATCGCCTTCATCGATCCACAGGATGTCGAGATTGCCATCGGTTCGGGCGGCGACCTGTGCCGTGTTTTTGGCTTCCAGGCTGCCCTGTACTTTCAGGCGCCGTTCAAAAGTGCGGGGTGCCGCCGGCTGGGCGCGTATCATGAGCCCCGACACATCGGCGTCGGCGTTTTCGGCGGATTTTTTGCCGCAGCCTGAAGCCAGCAGCAGGGCGGTGCAGAGGGGCAGGACAATCCGTTTCAAGAGGGGGGTGGAGTTCATCTTATTTCTCATCTTTCACTTCAGTGGTTTCGTCAGGAATCAGGGTGATGCCCATCGCCAGCTTGAGATTGGCAATCGCGATCTGCTTTTGATATCGGCTCTGGACCATCTGGACCTGAGCCAGATTCATGACGGCCTGGGCATCCAGGGCATCACTGAGAGGTTTCAGACCTTCCGCAGCGCGGGCGGCATAGTCTTCGTGTTTGGCCTTGGCGACTTCATAGGCGCGCTGGCGGATGTGGGCTTCGGCGGTGGCATCGTGGACGGCGGCTTCCGTGGCCATCACCTGGATGATGACGGAGAGGAAGGTGGATTCGCGCTCCAGTTGAGTCTGGGTGCGCTCGACCTTGGCGGCCTTGTAGCGCGCCACATTCGCCAGCCCGTCAAAGAGCGTCCAGGCGCCGCTGAGACCGGAGGCCCAGTTCAAGGAGTGGGCGGCCATCGAATCTCCGGTCAAACTGCCAGTGGAAAAAATCGAGACCACGGGGATGAAGTCGCAGAACGCCTGCCGAACAGCGTGGTCCTGCATGACGACCTGCCGGTCGGCAATCGTCAGTTGAGGATTCACCTCGAGAGCTTTCAGCACCCGATCTTCTGTGGTGCCTTCGGGGATATCCGGGGTGCCGGTGTCACCGGAGAGTTCCAGCGGAGCGTTGGGGGCCAGCCCCAACCCCTGCAGGAGTTCGCCGCGGACCACCGCTAGCTGCCGCCGTGCCTGATCCAGTTCCGCTTCGCGGGATTCTGCCTGAAACCGTGCCTGGTCCCCTTCCCAGGGCATAAAGAATCCCTCGCCGGCGAGGCCTTCCACCCGATCGGCTGTCTTTCGGGCCGCTTCCAGCTGGCTGTCCAGCGCTTTCACAATCTCCTGCTGGATGATGACATTGTAGTATTGCACGCTGGTCTGCACCACGATGCCCTGCCGGACATAGGTGGCCGCTATGCCAGCCGCGGCATAGCCGTGCCGGGTGGCCGCATAGAGAAACCAGGTGGACGGCATGAAGATCGGCATGCTGATTTTCAGGTCGGCCTGGTCGAATTTCTGATCGGTATACGCCGGCTGTTTGCTGTAGGAGGTATAGCCGGCGCTGGCGGCCACTTTCGGCAGGAAGGCCGTGAAGGCCACATTTTTTCCGATGCGGTACAGCTCACGGTCCAGATCCGCCTTGCGGACAGCATAGTTGTTCGTCATGGCGATCCGGACGCAGTCATCCAGCGAGAGGGGGTGGTCCAGCTTGGCTTCGGCTAGCTGGGTCAGATTGCTCGTGAAGTTGTCGGTCTGCTCACGGCGGGCCCGCGTCGGTTCGAAGCTCCGGCAGCCGGAGGCCAGCAGCAGAAGCGAGAGCCCGAGAAACACGGGACGGATCAAGGGAGAGAGTCGCATGAGAGGCTATCCTTTCACCGGTTTGAATTCGCGGGCGTTCTGGTCACAGACGGCATCGCCGAAGCTTTCCAGCAATCGGCGGACCGTTTCCAGATTGGTCTTGCCGATCGCGGCGACAGCGGCTTTTTCGATATCCAGAAAATCCTGAAGGATATGGTCCGCCAGCCGCTTTCCCTTGGCGGTCAGGTGAACGGTTTTCCGGCGGCGATCGCTCGGATGCGGCTTGCGGATGGCGAGATTTTTCTTCTCCAGCGTGTCCAGCACAAACGTCATGGTCTGGCGGGGCAGGCGTTTGGCCTCGGCGATGGCCGCCGGTTCGCAGACATCGGGATGCATCTCCAGATGACCCACGACCATGCAGACATTGGGCACCAGACCCCATTTCTGCTGGCTGCGGTAGGTCATCTCCTGAAAAATCAGTGACAACTGGGGCAGGATGCTATTTTCGGGGATGTTCTTTGGCCGGGCGCACGTGGTGGTTGCAGGTTTCATATATAGTCCAATCTCAGATGATTCGATACGGGATAGTACAACATTGGACCAGTATGTCAACCCCCTCGGAAAATATACTTGGGAGAAGTGGCCGCACGGGTGGGGCGGCGGGGGAAGGTTAGCACAGGAAAGAGCTGCATTCGGTTCCGGAAGCTGTCAGATCTGGATCTGAAAGCGGTGGTGGCGTTGATCCGGTGCGCCGGCGAATGGGGGCAGGCAACGGGCTGAATTTAGGTCTTCAGCGCTTGAATCATGGCGGGGAGCAGGAAGGCGATCAGGGCTGCTGCCAGCACCGGGCGCAGCAGATTCACGGGTTTCCAGTTGTGATGAAAAATGGCGCTGGCTAGATGATTGGTGCCGGAAAAGGCGAAGAAGGCCAGCATGGTCATGGTAATCGTGGCATCGGCGTATAGACCCCAGTTCAGGACCAGGACCAGCGCGGCGGTGACCGCGATGGCGGCATTGGCGAGCCCGGATTGAATCTGGTAGGCGCGATTCGGGGCATATCCGATTTTTCCTGAGCCCGCAGGGCCAATCACAATGGCTTCAAAAGCCACGGTGCCGCACATCAGCAGGGCGATCCACGGCCCCAGGATATGAAAGCGAACGACGGGGTCTGTGCCGGAGGCATACGCGAAATAGATCACGATGCCGATGCCGGCCGGGCGAATCCATTCCATCATCGAGGATAGTAGTTTTTTCATGTGGGTGTGGGCTTCGGATTGGATTTACTGTTTTTTGTGACTGGCTTTTCTCATGCTGAGAATCAATCCGGCGGCCAATCCGATCAGGAAGGTCAGGGTCAGCAGGACGGCATTGGATAGGGTAAAGCTGAAAATCAGGATCCGGGTGGTGACGGGCTGGGTGTTCTGGAGAATCACCAGCAGCGCGAGCAGGATAATCACAGCGGCGGTAATCAGTCTGGATTTTGTCATGGTGGGCCTTCTTTTCGATTCAGCCGCAGGCAGGGATGCTTGAGACTTTCATGGCGAAAAGTCTATCGGACAGGTAGGGGCAAGAGCAAGTCCGGAGGCGCAGAGATGAAACGCCGCCCGGAGAAACAAAAGCCCCCGCCGGAGCGGAGGCCGTTTGATTCCGGACGATGGGTTCCGGTCAACCTAAGGCCACATCGAGGACCATCATGACGGTAAAGCCGAGCATGGCCCCCATGGTGGCGATGTCGTTGTTCCCTTCGCTCTGGGCTTCGGGGATCGCGTCTTCGACCACCACAAAGATCATGGCGCCGGCGGCAAACGCGAGGGCGTAGGGCAGAATGGGGCGGGCCATGATGACGGCCATAGCACCGATGACACCGGCAATGGGTTCGACCATGCCGGAGAACTGGCCATACATGAAGCTCTTGCGGCGGGAGAGACCGGTCCGTTGCAGGGGCATGGAGACCGCGAGACCTTCCGGCAGATTCTGGATGCCGATACCAATGGCCAGCGCGACGGCCCCTGCGACGGTATAGGCCGAGCCGCCCTCGCTGACGCCTACGGCGGCGGCGCCAAACGCCACACCGACCGCGAGGCCTTCGGGAAAGTTATGCAGTGTGATGGCGGTGACCAGCATGATGCTACGTTTCCACTTGGAGGGCACGCCTTCCGGCTCTTCCTCATAGACATGCAGATGCGGGAGGATCATATCGATTCCGCGCAGGAACACGCCGCCCAGCAGGAATCCAACGGCGGCTGGCATCCAGGAGCCGCCCGACATTTCAATGGCAGGAGCAAGGAGAGACCAGTAACTGGCTGCAATCATGACACCGGCGGCAAATCCCAGCATGCCGTCCTGCATTTTGCGGCTGGGTTTGCGGGACAGAAATACGGCCGCGGCACCCAGCGCCGTCATGGCCCAGGTAAAACAGGTGCCGATCAGGGCCTGGGTCACCGGTGAAAATTGTTGAATCCATTCAATAATAGCGGTCATTGCATCTCCTTACTTCTGAAGACATAAAGATAGCGCAATCAACCTATGTTGCAAAGCCGTTGCGCTATCTTTTTCTGATTTTTCGATTGAATCAGTGGTCGCAGGTATTGTCACCGGTGGTGAGCGACTCGGAGAGATAGGCCGCGACGAGCGATTCGGGGGTATCGACGGGGCATCCCGTGACGACCTGAATCTCATTCTGGGCGAACAGGTCCTGGGCCCGGCTACCCATGCCGCCGGCCAGAATCATGTTTGCGCCCTGTTCATGGAGCCACTTCGGCAGCACGCCGGGCTCATGCGGGGGCGGATTGAGAAGTTCCTGGCCGGTGATGGCCTTGGACTCGTCGTCGACCGTCACCAGCGCAAAGTGCTGGCAGTGGCCGAAGTGCAGGCAGAGTTTGCCGTCTACGATGGGGATGGCGATGTTCATTTGGATTCCTCCTAGGGGGTGGGTTGTTTTGAAAGGGACAGGACACTCGAGGCAATCTTCGCGAAGGCCTGGGCGGATTCTGTGTTGGTTGGGTTTTCGACAAAAGGCGTGCCCTGGTCACAGGCCGCCCCGATGCCGGCATCGATCGGGATGCGGCCGAGGAACGGCACCTTCATTTCGGTCGCCATTTTCTCTCCGCCGCCCTGATTGAAGATATGAGTGATTTCGCCGCAGTGGGGGCAGACAAATCCGCTCATGTTTTCGACGACACCCACCACGGGCAGTTTCAGTTTTTCGCAGAAGCGGATGGAACGGCGGACATCCGAGGTCGCCACATCCTGCGGCGTGGTCACCACCACGGCGCCATCCACCGGCACCGCCAGCTGGCAAACCGACAGCGGTTCGTCCCCGGTGCCCGGCGGCAGGTCGATGACGAGGTAATCCAGATCGCCCCAGGCCACATCCTGCAGGAACTGCCGGATCAGTGTCATTTTCATCGGTCCGCGCCAGATGACGGCCTCATCGCTCTTGGGCAGCAGGAAGCCGATCGACATGACCTTCAGGCCGCTGTAGTCGAGCGGGATGATGGCCCCGTCTGCGGATTGCTGGGGGGCCTGCTTCAACTGAAGCATGCGTGGGATGCTGGGACCGTGGATATCCACATCCAGCAGGCCAACCCGCTTGCCGGCCTGCCGGAGCGACAGGGCCAGATTTACGGCGACCGTGCTTTTGCCCACGCCGCCTTTGCCGGACATGACCAGAATCTTGTGCTGGATCTGACCCATCCGTCTGGACAGGCGTTGATCTTCGGTTTCGGCTTCGGGCGGCCCCTCCGGATCCGGCGGGTTGCCGGCGGAGGGACAGGCACCGCTCTGGCTGCAGGAGCCGCAAGTGGTTTCATTGCAGGTGGCGGGATCAGGTTCGGTCATGGGGATTCCTTTGCGGTTGAAAAAATGAAAACAGATCCGGTGCCGGCGGGGCGGCAGGTTTGAGGAAAGCGGTGCCAGAGCGCGGCAATGGCCCGGATGCCCGTGCAGTGCATCGGCATCAGCTGCTGCGGGGCGATTCGGTCCAGCTGCGCCAGTACCCACTCCAGCCGTTCCGGCGTGGCCGACCCGAGGTGCATGCCGCCGAGGACGGCCCGGATGGGGCGTCCCTCCGTCAGTTGCTGGATATAGTCTAAGATATGGATGATGCCCGCATGGGCGCAGCCGAGCAGGACCACCGTGCCCTCGGGCGTGTCGATGAAGAGGGACTGATCATCGAGAAGCGGATCCTGGGTCAGGCCTTCCGGATCCAGATGGAAGACCTCGGTTTGGGTTTCCTCCGGATGGGGCCGTGGAATTTCACCGGTACGCCAGAGTCCCGGCGCCAGTTCCTGCGGCTTGTCCGACAGGGTCAGGCGCACCAGCGGGTGGTTGAGCGTCTCGCGGGATTCCGCCGACAGGCCGATGGAGCGGGCGCCCGCCTTCGTGCAGTGATATTTGGCGGCGAGCGCATCGGGATGGGCATAGATCATTACGGGCTGTTGTGCCGCCTGCATCAGGGTGGAGAGTCCGCCGGTATGGTCATAATGACCATGACTCAGGACGACGGTGTCGATGGTGCCGAGATCCAGGTTCAGTGCCTTGGCGTTGTCGCCCAGCACGAGTCCCTGACCGGTATCGAAGAGGAGGCGCCGGTTTTCAACTTCCAGATAGAAGCAGAGGCCGTGTTCCCCGCGGACGCTGCGGCCTGTGACCGTGTCGTCGGTCAGCACAGTGATGCGGAGCGGGCTCATGAGGGGTCCTTCACAGGTTCGGCGAACGATTCGATCCATTGGGCCCAGACGGAGCGGATGTCATCAGCCAGCACAGGATCTTCGGCCTCCACGATGGAGAGGCCCCGGCGTTGGGCGGCGGTGGCCCCCCGGCTGTAGGGAACTCGTCCCACGGGGAGGGCACCGGCGGCACAGGCATCGTCTTCGATGCGGGCGGCCTGTTCCGGGTGGAGATCCCATTTGTTTACGCAGACACACGTGGGAATACCGAAGTGCTTCGTCAGTTCCAGCACCCGGGTCAGATCGTGCGCCCCTGAGACGGTGGGTTCCGTCACAATCAGGACGCTGTGGGCTCCGGTGAGCGCGGCGATGACCGCGCACCCGGTGCCGGGAGGGCCGTCGACCAGAACGAGGTCCCGCTTCTCTTCTGTCGCGACCTGCCGGGCCTGTTCGCGCACTAGACTGACCAGCTTGCCGGAGTTTTCCCCGCCCGGGATCAGGCGCGCATGGACCATCGGGCCGTTCCGGGTGTCGGAGCGGAACCACTCTCCGCAGAGTCGCGAGGGAAAGTCGATGGCCTGCGCCGGGCAGTTCCAGGTGCAGAGGCCGCACCCTTCGCAGGATCCGGGATCGATTTCAAAATGACGGACGCCGTCGAGGTCGGTTTCCGGAATCGCTTCGTACCGGCACAGCGCCGCACAGCGGCCGCAGTGGATGCAATCGTCTTGCCGGATGCCCGCTTCGTTGCCGCTGCGGAATTCCTCGCGGTGGCGAACCTCGGGAGAGAGGATCAGATGCAGGTCGGCCGCATCCACATCGCAATCTGCCAGCACGGCGTTTTCTGCCAGGGCGGCGAAGGAGGCGGTCAGACTGGTTTTGCCGGTGCCACCTTTTCCACTAATGACAACGAGTTCTTTCACAACAGCGCCTCGATTCGGGTCCAGAGATGGGTAAAGTGTTCCTCCCAGTCGGGGAGGCTGGGGAAGAAGAGTTCACCGCGGGCGTAGGCTTCCGCCGCCCGGCGGTCATCGGGCAGTTCAGCCAGCAGGGGCAGATGCTCCGTCCGGCAATAGTCCTGCACGGAGCTTTCTTCGCCATCGGCCCGGTTGAGAACCACGGCCATGGGCAGTCCCATCGGGCGGATGGCCTCGACGGTCAGCGACAGGTCATGCAGGCCGAAGGGGGTGGGCTCCGTCACCAGCAGGACCAGATCTGCGCCGCGGATGGCCGTGACGGCCGGGCAGGAGGTGCCCGGCGGGGCATCCAGCAGCGTAATCCGGTCGGGTTTCCGCTGGTCTTTGACGGCGCGGATTAGCGGTGGCGCCATCGGCTCGCCGACATTCAAGCGGCCCTGCACAAACTCGATAGTTTCTGAGTGCCCGGATTCCACTACGCCGATGGGACGCGATTTTTCCTGAATGGCGCCTGCCGGGCAGACCAGAGTGCAGGCATAGCAGCCATGGCAGAGCTCCGGAAAGACCAGCGGCTTCGGGAGCATGGCGATCGCATTGAACTCGCAGACCGCGGCGCATTTGCCACAGGAGGTGCAGCGTTCCGCATCTACCTCGGGCACCAGAATGCCCGCGGGGTTTGAATCGCTGAATGTCGGATGCAGAAACAGATGCCCGTTGGGCTCTTCCACATCGCAGTCCATGTAGGTGACGGCCTGTCCATTCCGGGCCAGCATAGCGGCCAGATGGACAGCCACGGTGGTTTTACCGGTGCCGCCTTTGCCGCTGGCAATCGCGATGAAGGGAGACGTTTTCATGATGGGGGTGGCTGGATTATTCAGATCAGACCCAATGGCTTTCGCCATTGGCTGCGTCCAGTTCGGTCAGTTCGCCGTCCTTGAAGCGTCGCAGTGCTTCGGTGCCCGGGCAGACCTGATCGACGAGAAACATCTGTATGCTTGCGGCCTGAAGGGCCCGGAAGGCTTTGGGGCCGACGCTGCCGGTGATGACCGCCTCGGCGCCGAGAGCGGCGACAGTTTCCGCCGATTGGATGCCGGCGCCCTGCGCGGCGTGCAGATTCTGTTTGTTATCGTGGGCGATTCCCGTGCCGGTTTCCGTATCGGCGAGGATAAAGAAATGGGCGCGTCCGAAGTGCTTGTCGATGGGGTCGGCCAGTGTCGTGGCCGAAGACGTGATGACGACTTTCATAGAATGAGTTCCTTAGGTTAGGTTAGTTGCGATTCCGTCCGTGTCCCCGTCCGTGTCCACCGCAGCCGGGGCACTGTCCGCGTCCAGGCATTTGGGAGGGTTGGGGCAGGAGGGTGTTGGAATCCGTTTGAATTTGAATCGCTTTTCCGTGCACCAGGGCATCGGCCACCTTCCGGCGGGCCGCTTCCACAATGCGCGCAAAGGTCGCCCGCGAGATTTTCATCTGCGTGGCGGCGGCCTCCTGATATTCACCCTGCAGGTCGGCGAGGCGCAGCGCCTCGAGTTCATCTAGGGTGAGTTCCACCTGCTCCAGATCCCGGAGGGGGATCCCGGTCGGCTTGAAGAGAACGGCACCCGGACGCCAGCCCACAAAACGTTTGCTGAAGGGGCGGGGCATCTCAGACCGGATCCTTTGCGTGCGGCGCATCGAATTGGTCGGTTCGTAGCATCACCAATGTGCAGGCGTGCAGGACGTCGATGCCCCCTTCGGCTAGCCGCGCCTCCAGTTCTGGATTTTCCGTTCCGGGATTGAAGATCGCGCGCCGTGGTTTAGCCTCGAGAATCTCGTCGGCCAGACCCGTGGAATGGGCCGGGGATACATACATCGTGACGGTATCCAGCGAAACCGGAATATCCGACAGGCGCTTGGAGACCAGGTGCCCGTCGATTTCCGCCAACGCGGGATGTACGGGAAACACGGTGTGTCCCTTTTCCGCGAGCAGGAGGACGGCTCGGTTGCTGTATCGTTCGGGCTTGTTGCTGGCTCCCAGGACGGCGACATTCATGGTAAATCCTTTCGATTAGAACTGTTCATAAGTATAGCTGTCCAAGGGGAGAAAATCAACGACCGCCGCGTCCGCCGCCAAACCCGCCGCCGCCACCGCGACCGTTGCCGCGTCCGCCGCCGAATCCGCGTCCACCGCCGCCGGGACCCATGCCGCGTCCGCGGCCGAATCCCATTCCGGTCTGGGCCGGAGGGGGCAGGGACTGGAGGGTGGAAGCATCCGGTGTGGCCGGTGGCGTTGCGGGTGCCGCCGGGGGCTGGGGGGCTGTGTTGGGGGTTCTGCCGGCGCCGCAAGGGCCGAGGCCTCGACCGGTTCCGGCTCCACCGCCGGCAGGTCCTGTTCCATTTTGATAGGGCATGATGTGCTCCTTCTTTCGTTTTGAGTGATCGTGAGTGAGGTTGGCTCCGGGCTTCTGGAGAAGGGAGACCGCCTCGAATTGAAATGAACATATGCTCATAACTGGGGAAGCGCAACCTTTTTTTTGAAAAATCCAGGAAGCCGGGGCGGCGGCGGCTTCTCCGCGGCGCCGCTCCGGGGCTCAGGTGTGGAGAAATGCGAGCATAGCCTTCATGTCGCGGGCCACCTCGCGGATAATGGCACGGGTGGCGGGGGGGCTGAACTTCATCATCAGATCGCCGTTCATGATGGCGACATAGGCGTTGCCGTCCGCCTTTTCATAGATGGAGACATTGCGAGGGGAGAAGACGGACATCCGGCGGCGCTCTTCGCTGGAGAACATTCGGGACGCGAAGGGCCCGTGGCAGAACTGAAGGATGGTCATGCGGCCGATGGAGTCTCCGCCGTTGTCTGTGATTTCACGTCCCTGGTCGACCGTCTGGAACACATGCCAGCCGGGTTTGCTGTTGATGTTGGCCGTGAGGGTTTCAATCGTGCCTTCATAGGGAAGGGGACTGGGTATTTCGCGGATCATCAGGGTGATGAACCGCCGCTGAAGAATCCGGAAGAGGAAAAAGACGGCGATGGCGACCAGGATGAGGGCCAATGCGAAGCCGAGGACAAGTGAGATAGGGTTCATAGGTGTTTCCATTTTTTTGGGGGGTACAGGGGTTTGCAATCAGGGGGGGGGGAGTCTGGGCCGGGCGTCGCTTCCAGCACAGGGACCCCGGGCATTGGATCATCCTGCTGTCGCCGGTCCACCCATTCCATAAGTCGGGCGCATTCCCGGGAAAGGCAGGGCAGTAACTGGCTGTCGTCCGCGCATCGGATGACCACCGGCTGAATCGGGGACTCGCGGGCCATCCGCTTGAAATTGGGGCTCATCCGGGTGGACACCACGCAGTGGAGCGGGGAGAGGGCGGCAAGGACGGATTTCATCTTGCCTGTTGCCCCGTGGGTGTCGTCCAGCGATTTCGAGGAATTGGAGACAACGGGACCCGGGATCAGGGTCCCGTCGGCCAGGAGAGTGATCTGTGCGAACAGATCGGCATCGCCGAAATGACCGTGGTGAATGTTGCCGGAAGCATCTTTTCCGACAGCCAGCGTGATGGAATCCATGAGATTATCCTTCTGTTGTTACGTGGGGTGCCGAGGAGGTCCCGGCGGCAGGGTAATGAACATATGATCATAACGAAGGATGCGCAACTTTTTTCTAAAAAAAGCCGGAAGCGGATATTTTGAAGGGATTTGGGGTGATTTTCAGGGGCGGGGCAGAAGCGGGATCCTGCCGAAAGGGACCGAAGACGCCCTCCCCCCACGAAGAGAAAAGAACCCCAGAGCGCACCGAGAGAAGGAGGAAGGAGGGAGACCTCCGCAAAACTCATCCTGATCGTTCCGTTCATTCCAGCCATATTTCCATATGGCAGATGGACAGCGGGTGGAGGAGGGTGAATTCTCTTTCTGTGCGGTTCTGGGGTTCAAATGAAAAGTCATTTCTATAATCCTGATGGAAAGCATCCTGAATCCAAACCGTCTGCGGGTGACGGAATGTTCAGGGCGAATAGGGACAAGGGGGTGCCGGCTGGCCGAATGAGAAGTCCAGTGGCTTTCACATGCATGATCTGATTTGCCCTTCTGGTTTCGCATGAGGCAACTCAAACACACCGAGATGACAAATCGGCACGTGCTGGAATGAATATGTTGTAATAAAAGGCCCGGGCGACGCAGGTCGGTTCGGTCCTTCTTCGCCCCGCGGGTAATCCATAGGGCGCTTTCGTTACCGCCATCGCTTACCGTTGTGAGCCGCCGGGTGAACTGCTGCCGCCGCCGCCCCGTCGGCCCGAGTACATGCCCTCATAGAGAGCGCTCATGGATGTCACCTCAATCACACCGTTCAGATAGTCCGTGAACTCCTGGGCTTCGCTTTCCGTGTATCCGAAGTCCAGACCGAGCTGATAAAATTCCCGGTCCCGTTCCGTATCCATCATCGGCTCGAGTTCCTGCATATTGTCGCGCATGGTTCTTCGGATGGTGCGGCGTTCCTCTCGGGGGAGGTTCGCCTGCATTTGTTCAGCCATCAGCCAGGTTTCATCCAGCATCCCCAGCATCCGTTCATATTCCGCGAACTCATCCTCTTTCATCGATGCCGTGTCGCGGTTGAGATAAAAATCTGCCTGTTCCGCAATCGAGCGCTCCATCTTTTCCCGGGCTTCTTTTCGGCGTTCCTGGATGGCCGCATACCGCTCGGGGTCCGACGTCTTGATTTCTTCCAGCCAGGCGCCCCGGTCGCGCCGCCCCCGTCTTCTCTCCTCGGGTGCATTCGTCGAAGTGTTGTCTGTCTCCGACGCGGCTGGGCTGTCAGCGGTGACCTGCAGAGAGGCTATCTCACGATCTTTTTCGGCGAGGCGGGCCTGGAGGTCGTTCACGCGCGCTCTCCAGACGTCATCGTCCAAACCGGTGGCGGGGGGCAGACGGCCCACAACGGGTTCCTTCAGTTTCTGCCGCAGGGCTTCTGCTTCTGCCTGCGCCGTCGCCGCCTCCCGGCCCAGGCGGGCCGCATTCCGGGTGGAGCGCACCGCCAGCGTCGTCACGCCCAGCAGGAGCAAGACACAAGCCGCAAGAATGATTCGCTGGTGTAATTTCATATTCTTCCATCCGTTGTTGGGGCTGGTTGGGGTGAGGAACCGGGAGCCGCTGGCAGCTCTGTTGCAAGCCGGCTCCTTCGGGTGATGAGCAGGGCGACTTCCGTGCCGACGAGGCCACTGAGCACCATGATGAGGTTCCACGAAAGCGGCAGCAGGCCGTAGTGGAGGTCCGAAAATCCGTTTTTCCATGGTGCCAGTGCCCACAGCGTGATGCCCGCAATGAAGCAACCCGTCAGCAGGATGGAGAAAACCCAGGCCCGGAGGCGCGAGGAACGGAGCCAGCGGGAGAAGGAGAGGGTGATGGAGACAATCAGCGCATATGCGCCCGTGGGGATGAACATCAGAAATGCGCCAAGGAAAATATATTCTTCCCAGCTGGTCATGGCTTCATAGCTGTCCGGCTGGATGGTGTCGGCCACGCCCTCGGCAAGGGCGAACCCGGTCAGGCCAATAGCCAGGATGGCGAGACTGGAAAGAGCAGCAGCGAGCAGGATGAGAAGAAATCGTTTCATTTTTTTCATATCGCATGCCCCACAACTTGTGTGAGCACAATGTGCTCATCTTTGTTCAGTTTCATTTGTTCATGCAGGGGCTCTCTCTTAACCAGGGAGAGGACCGCCGTGGCCAGATTGGATGCCGCACAATAGAGATAGATGTTCTGGCTGATGAATCCGGTGTCCACCCAAGCGCAGAAGCGCTGGGCGTCCGGTCTGTTCCTGAATAACGGACCCGACATTCTGGACAGGTCCGCAACAAACACCAGCCCAAGCGGTGCCGCTTTCATCATTTTCTGGGTTCCAATGTGCTCCCGGATATCCGCTGCCATGGTTTTGATTAATTCATGGGTTTCTTCATCATACAGAAATACCCCGTTTTTCATGAGCAGGTAGACCCTGATTTCCTGGGAATTGCATGCGGAAGGGGCGGTCCGTTTCTGTTTCGCTTCCCCCTTTTTTTGTTTGGTGATGCCGCAGGCCGCCCAGAGCAGATTGGAGAGGTCCTGCTCGGAGAGGGGGGAGTCCTTCCATCTTCGTATGGTTCGTCTTGTCTCTAACGCTTTCATTAACGGAAATGGCAGCTCTCGTTGAGGGGCGGGTAGTTTGATCATGTTTTTCATCATATTTTCGTGCCTTCATTCAACAATTGTCATATATGGAAAATTTCTGCAGATCACTTCTGTAGTTCTGGCCGCTGTTTTAGAAATCCTTATTGTAGATATGGTAAATGAACAAATGAGTTGGGGCAATCGCCGTTCTGAGCAAATTCAGACTGAAAAATGAAGATATGGGTCAAAATAGCCCAAAATCGGTGAAAAATCATGATTTTTAGACGAGTTCCCCTTTCCTCTGCGAAAAGATGCGGCCAAAATGCTTCTCCCCGTTTTCAATCTTTTGCAAACGAGAAAAGGGTCTTTCTTTGCGACTTTTTGCCTTTGTTTGAACCATTCATGGAAAATACAAAAAGGAGGTCATTTTCCCTATAAAAAAGTCATAAATAGAGGGGAAATGCCCCAAAATATTGAAAATGGGACATATTTCCTGAAAATGATGATTTTGATTCGTTTTAGGCCTCATACGGTAGCAAAATGGCATGAGGCCCTCCTTTGCGCGAGGCTACGGAGGATAAAGCATAAAAAAGGCGGGAGGCGGATGCCTCCCGCTGTTTTTGGGGCGGGTTAGGCCTCGGCAGCGGCGGCGGCCGGTGCGGCACGCTTTCCGAGCTGCTGGTCGACCATATAGATGGCGGGTTTGGAACCGGCATTCAGTTCGAGGGCCGTGATGGCGTCGATGCAGTTGGCTTCTTCCTCGACCTGCTCATCGATGAACCAGCGGAGCATGCTCTGGGTGGCGTAATCCTGTTCCTTAATCGCAAGGGTGTTGAGCTGGTTGATCCAGGCGGTGACCTTCTTTTCATGGCCGAGAGCGTCTTGGAACATGTCCAGAATGCTCTTCCAGGTGGTTTTGGGGGCTTCAAATTCGGTCAGCATCACTTTCTGACCCTGATCCTGGACGTATTTGGCGAATTTCAGGGCGTGGACCTGTTCCTCCTGGAACTGGAGGGTCATCCAGGCGGCGGTGCCGTTATAGCCTTTGTCGGCGGCGTCGTTGGCCATCGCGAGGTACAGGAAGGCGGAGACAAATTCGCGGTTGATTTGGGTGCTGATGGCGTTGGACATTTTCTTGCTGATCATAAGAGGGGTCCTTTCTTTTCTTTGTACTGGTGCCCTCGGAGGATTCTCCGGGGCGCGTTTTGTTGTAGCTAATCTAGCATAAGACTGGAGAAGTGTCATATATTTTGCCGTGAGAAAGGGGGTGTGTAACGCTCGACAAGCGCGGGGGGCAAGGGTAGAGTGCTCCGATTATGCCCGAAATCGGTACATTTGAAGTCCTGCACGAGGAGGCGCACTCCAAGGCCCGTT
Source organism: uncultured Verrucomicrobiota bacterium (assembly GCA_964526745.1). Lineage (GTDB taxonomy): Bacteria > Verrucomicrobiota > Kiritimatiellia > CAIQIC01 > Lenti-01 > Lenti-01. The sequence continues at coordinate 14,060 of CAZGMQ010000022.1, read as the reverse complement.
TGGGCCGTTTGTGGACGGCGCATGGCCCGATTGATACGCCGGTATTCATGCCGGTGGGGACGCAGGCGACGGTGAAGTCGATGGCGCCCTGGGAACTGGAGGCGCTGGACTGCCAGGTGCTGCTGGGCAATACCTATCATTTGAACGTTCGACCGGGGATGGAGGTCATGGAGAAATTCGGTGGTCTCCATCGCTTTCAGGATTGGGACCGGGCGATTCTGACGGACAGCGGGGGCTATCAGGTATTCAGTCTGACGAAGTTGCGGAAGATGACGCAGGACGGGGTTTGGTTCCGGTCGCATGTGGATGGCAGCAAAATGTTCATGGGGCCGAAGGAAAGCATGAACATCCAGCGGATCCTCGGATCGGACATCGCGATGGTGTTTGACGAGTGCCCGCCGTGTCCCTGCACCCCTGAATACGCTTGCCAAGCAGTGGACCGCACTTTATCTTGGGCGGCTCAGTGTGCCGAGCAGCCGAGGGCTCCGGGACAGCTGGTTTTCGGTATTGTTCAGGGCGGTGTCTATCCCGATCTGCGGGAGCGCTGCGCCAAGGGTCTGCTGGCGCTGGAGGCCTTCGATGGGTATGCCATCGGCGGCGTCAGTGTGGGCGAGCCCGAGGACCTGATCATGCCGGGTGTGCAGATGACGGTGGATTTTCTTCCGCGCGAGCGTCCGCGCTATCTGATGGGCGTCGGCCAGTTCTGGCAGATGAGCGAATCGGTGGCGGCGGGTGTGGATATGTTCGACTGCGTGATGCCGACAAGGCTGGCGCGGCACGGAACGGTGTTCACGCGCGAGGGTCGCTATTCGGTCCGCGCGGCAGCGCATCGGCTGGATGACCGCCCGATCGAAGAAGGCTGCACCTGTCCGGCGTGCCAGCGGTTCAGCCGCGGGTACATCCGGCATTTGTTGAATGTGGGCGAGATGCTGGGCGTCCGCCTGGCGTCGCTGCATAATATGCATGCCTATTTTGAATTTATCGGCCGGATGCGCGACAGCATCCGCCAGGACGAGTTTGACGCGTTTCGTGCGGAGACGGCCCGTGTGTACGGGCCGACGCCGGCGGAACCGATAGCCGCGGAATAGCGGCTGGAAGAAAGAACGAACGCGGACAATCCGCGGAGGAGAAGACAGAATGAATTGGATTAGTATTTTGGCGATGGCGCAGCCTGCGGGCGGCGAAGGGGCTGCTCCTCAGTCGAGCGCGTTCATGTTCATTTGGCTCGGCCTGATGGTCGCGCTGTTCTATTTCATGCTGATCCGCCCCCAGAAGCGGCGCGAAAAAGAGCGTCAGGCGCTGTTGAGCGCGACGAAGACTGGCGACAAGGTTCTGTTTGGCGGCGGCATCCTCGGCGTGGTGTCGAACGTGAAGGAAAAGACCCTGATCGTGAAGATTGCCGACAATGTAAAGGTGGAGATCGTGCGCGGTGCGGTATCGCAGGTGCTCGACAAGGGCGATGAGCCGGCTGAAGACGGCGCAGCCTGCTGCAAGTAAGCTGGACAAATAACATTTCGGCGGCTTCCGCCAGCAGACAACGGGAAACGAGGACTATGAAAACAAGCATCTGGAAATGGCTGATTTTAGCGGTGGTAACGGCGTGGAGCGTGGCTTTGATCACTCCGCCCAAAGAGAAGATCAAGCTGGGCCTTGATTTGCAGGGTGGCACGAGCTACACGCTGGAAATCGATGACAGCAAGGGGCTCGAAGGCTCCATTCAGGACGCTCAGGCCCGGGCCATCAAGGTCATCCGCAACCGCGTGGATACCATGGGCGTGGCCGAGCCAATCATCTATCCGGATGGCGACCGCCGCATCGTGGTGCAGATCCCCGGCATGAAGGCCGAGGACCGCGCTCGCGCGTCCGAGAATATCCGTCGGGCGGCCTTTCTGGAGTTCCGCATGGTGCACTCGAAGAACGATGCGCTGATTGCCAATCTGTTCCAGGACGGCAAAGTGCCGGACGGCTATGAGATTGTGTCGCTGCCCGGTCACGGGGACGGCAACTACTGGATCCGCACGGGTGATGTCCCGACCCCGGAAGAGCGCGAAGCGATCCGCCTCTTCGAGGCCAAGGGCGGCTATGAACTGCTTCTAAAGAAAGAAATCATTGAGGGCAAGGACTACTATCGACCCTTCTATGTCGGCAACCGTGCCGAACTGACTGGCGACAGCCTGAAGTCGGCCAATGTGGATTATCAGCAGTTTGGCCAGCGCGCGGTGCAGATTTCGTTCGATGCCAAGGGACGAAAAATCTTTGCAAAGGTCACGGCGGATCACGCGCCAGGCGGGGCCAAGAACCCTGATCCGAACGGCCGCCATTATCTCGGCATCGTGTTGGACGGTACGCTCTATTCGGCGCCGTTCCTCCGCAGTTCCATCCCCGGCGGGGAAGCCGTCATCGAAGGCAGCTTCACGCTGGAAGAGGCCAGCGATCTGGCTCTTGTCCTGCGTTCCGGTTCGCTGAAGGCACCGCTGAAGGTGCTGGAAGAGCGCTCCGTGGATCCGACGCTCGGAACAGATGCCATCGCAAGTGGCGGCCGTGCCGCGCTGCTGGGCTTTATCGCCGTGGCGATCTTCATGGTCATCTATTATCACTTTGCCGGTCTCGTGGCCGTCATGGCCCTGCTCCTGAATCTGGTGCTACTGCCTCTGGGAATGATCGTCACGGCCGGGTTCCTCGGTTTGATCGGCGGCGCGGGCATGGGTGGCTCAGGCGTGACGCTGCCGGTGCTGACGCTGCCGGGGATCGCCGGTATCGTGCTGACGGTCGGAATGGCAGTGGATGCCAATGTGCTCATCTTCGAGCGCATCCGCGAAGAAATGCGCATGGGCAAACGCTTTGGGGCCGCGATCTCTGCGGGCTATGAAAAGGCCTTCAGCACGATTTTCGATTCAAACATTACGACATTGCTGACAGCCGTAATCCTGTTCTGGCAGGGCTCCGGCCCTGTGAAGGGCTTCGCCATCACCTTGAGCGCGGGCATCGTGGCCAGCATGTATACCTCCATTGTGGTCACCCGCATGGTGTTTGAGTCGCTGGCGCAGCATGACTGGCTGCACAACCTCAAGATGACCCAGTGGGTCAAGGAAACGCACATCGACTTCATGAGCAAGCGTAAATGGGCGGCGGCGCTGTCCATCCTGCTTCTGGCGGGTTCGCTGGGCTATACCTACACGCGCGGGTCTGCCAACTTCGGCGTCGACTTCACGGGGGGGCAGCAGCTCACGATGGACTTTGAAAACAAAGCCAGCGTCGACAACCTGCGCATGGCCTTCGGCGAAGCCGGCATCCAGAACGTGCCGATTCAGTATCAGCGCCTTCGCAGTGTGGACGAGGAGAACGAAGTCCTTGTGGTCAAGGTCGCCACCCCCGAAGAGGGTTTGATCGTTCGCGAGGTGCTGGCGAACCAGTTTGCGGAAGACCAGTTCAAGGTCGTGCAGGAAGACACCGTCGGCCCGCAGGTGGGCAAGGAGCTGCAGCGCAGCGGTCTGATGGCCCTGGGCCTCTCTCTGGTCGGTATGATCATCTATATCACGATCCGCTTCGAATTCTCGTTTGCAATCGGCGCGGTGGTCGGTCTGCTGCACAACGTGCTGCTGACCATCGGCATCTACTGCCTGCTGGGGCGTCAGCTGACGATGACCAGCATTGCCGCCCTTCTGACGGTCCTCGGCTATTCGGTCAATGACACCATCGTGGTGTTTGACCGCATCCGCGAAACCCGCAAGCAGCACAAGGGCCGTCTCGACAAAGCGGTGGTGAACGAGAGCATCAATCAGACGCTGAGCCGGACACTGCTGACCTCGCTGACCACCTTGCTCAGCGTGAGCATGCTGATGATCTTCGGTGGCGGTTCGATCTTCGACTTCGCCCTGGCCCTGTTCATCGGTGTTGTGGCCGGAACCTATTCCTCCGCCCTGATTGCTGCGCCGGTGATGCTGGCGGTCCGTCCGAAAAACGCGGTCGCCAAGAAGAAGTGAGTCGATGCTCCATCGCGCTCAAAAACGCTGGGTCACCGCCGAAGCCGAACTGCAGGTAGCGGATCGCATCGCAACGGACTACGGGTTCACCCGGGCCATGGCTCGGGCGCTGGTGACGCGCGGCCTGACTGACAACGATGAGATTGATCAGTTCCTCCAGCCGCGGCTGGCGGATCTGACCGATCCGTTTTCTCTGCCGGGGCTGGAAACGGCGGTGGATCTGATCCTAACCCATATCGAGCAGGGGAGCACCATCCTTGTCTATGGGGATTATGATGTCGACGGCGTCACCGCGACGGCCCTGATGATTCAGGTCCTGAGCGGGCTCGGTGCCATGGCGATTCCATTCCTGCCACACCGTATTGAGGACGGCTATGGCCTCGGGGTTGCGACCCTGCACCGCTGCGTGGAAAGCTATCACCCCAATCTCATCATCACCGTGGATTGCGGAACCAGTTCCGTTGAGGCGGTCCAGGAGGCCGCCCGTCTGGGGATCGATGTGATCGTCACCGATCACCACGAACCGGCCGCGGAGGGTGTGGCGAAAGCCTGTGCCATCGTGAATCCCAAGCTGGGCGGCGGACCGGACGACATCCGGATGCTCGCAGGCGTCGGCGTGGCTTTCAAGGTCTGCCACGGCCTCGTCAAAAAGGCGCGCCAGCAGGGACTGGAAGCCGCTGAAAAACTCGACCTGAAAAGTTTTATGGAACTGGTGGCGGTGGGCACGGTGGCCGACATCGTTCCGCTGCTGAAGGAAAACCGCATTTTGGTCTATCACGGCCTGCAACTACTGAATAAAACCCAGTCCGTGGGCCTGCGCACGCTGATTGAGGCGGCCGGGATTACGGGGCCGGTGGATACCTATCACATCGGATTCATGATCGGGCCGCGCATCAATGCCGCGGGCCGCCTGGGGAATGCGGAAGCCGCGCTGGAACTGGTCCTCACGGAGCAGGCGCCCCGCGCCCGGATTCTGGCTCAGCAGCTCGACGACTCCAGTCGAAAGCGCCAGGAAATTGAAGACCGGATTGTCCGCGAGGCCTGCGAAGACCTCGATGCGCGATTCGATGCAACCAAGGATTTTGGAATCGTGGTGGCCCACGAAAATTGGCATGCCGGCGTGATCGGGATTGTGGCCTCGCGGATTGCGAGCCGCTACAACCGCCCCGTCGCGGTAATCGGGATCGATCCGGACGGTGTCGGCCGCGGTTCCTGCCGAAGTATCCCGGGGTTCGATCTGCTCAGCCACCTGTCCCAGTGTTCCGGGATGCTGCGCCGGTACGGCGGGCATGCGATGGCCGCGGGCCTCGAGGTCGATCAGGACCGCATCGCCGAATTATCTGAGCAGTTCAATCAGGTGTGCGCGGCCACGCTCAGCGAAGGCGACCAGCGCCGCCAGCTGAAGGTGGATGCCTGGATCGATGCCGCCGATCTCAATGATCACCTGTATCATGATCAGAACCGCCTGCGCCCCTTCGGCCACTCAAATCCGCTGCCCGTCTGGGCCGTGCGGAATCTGACGCCCAAGTTTGCCCCGCGCGTCATCGGTGGCAAGCATCTGAAACTGATCTTCCCGATGGGCGGTCGTGATCGCGAAGCCATCGGCTTTGGCATGGGCGATCGCGAGATTCCAAGCGGGCCTTTGGACATCGCCTTCAACCTGATCCTGAACCGCTACAACGGGCAGGAATATCTGCAGATGCATCTGCAGGATTTCCGCGCTGCCCAGCCGGATTCATAAGACGGAGGCTCCTCCCCCCGTGAGCATGGACCACTCCATGCCGGATCCCCATCCAGACATCCTGTTCTGCTTGTGCCGATGGTCATTCCATTCCGCCTCCTGTCCCCTTTCCATGCGTTGATGTCAGACCCCAGTGCCCTTTTTTTAGCAGGGAAATGAACTTCTTTCGCTGCTGCTGCGTTTCCACTGTGAAGGCGAAAATTACAGGAGGGAAAAGGATGAGACTCAGCGACAGTAGACTCGGGTGGATCGGATGGGTGACGGTGCTGTGTTTTGTGGGGGCGGCCCCGGCGGCGGAAGAAGATGTGGTGGTGCTCTCGGAGGTGATGGTGACGGCCATGCGATCGGAGCGAATTCTGCCGGAAGTGCCCTATACCGGCTATGTACTGGATCGGGAAACGATGCAGGACCAGATGCCCCGCACCACGCCAGATGTCCTTCAGGGCCTCCCGTCGGTGCTGCTGCAGAAAACATCGGAAGGGCAGGGCTCTCCCTATTTGCGGGGATTCACCGGGTTCCGTACGGTCATGCTAGTGGATGGAATTCGGCTGAATAACTCCGTCTTCCGTGACGGCCCGAATCAATACTGGAATACCGTGGATCCCTGGTCGATTGATCGCTATGAGGTGGTGATGGGGCCCGGCTCGGTTCTCTATGGCAGCGATGCGGTTGGCGGCGTGGTCAATGCCTTGAGCGAATCCCCGATGCCCTGGACCGGGCAAGCGGTCGTGGAGTCCAGGCTGGGATTCCGCGCTGCCACGGCAGATGAATCCGTGCAGGTGCGGATCGGGGCGGCGGGGCGCGTCACGGAACGGCTGTCGTTCTCTGGCGGGGTCACCTGGAAGACTTTCGGCGACTTGGAGGGCGGGAAGGATGTCGGGGAGCAGAAGCATACCGGTTATGATGAAACCGATTTTAATCTCCGGGCAGATTACATTCTGAAAGAAGGCATGACGCTCACGCTGGCGCATCAGCAGGTGGAGCAGGAAGACGCCTGGCGGACCCATAAAACCATCTACGGCATCGAGTGGGAGGGATTGGAGCATGGCAGCGAGTTGAAACGTTCGTTTGATCAGGGCCGGACCTTGACGTATGCGCGGTTGGCGGCCACCCCTCTGACCGGCCCGGTGGACGCCTGGCGCCTGACCCTGTCCCGCCAGGAACAGACCGAAGACCGGGTTCGGCTGCGCACAGACGACCGGTCGGACCAGCAGGGATTTGAGGTGGTCACCTGGGGTCTCTCGCTGGAGATGGAAAGCGAAAGCGACTGGGGCGACTGGGTGTACGGCATGGAAACCTATCGGGATGAGGTGGACTCCTTTCGCAACCAAACCGGCGAGGACGGTGTAACGAAGCATTCCATTCAGGGACCGGTGGCCGATGATGCGTCGACTGATCTGCTGGGTCTCTATGTGCAGGACACGATTTCCACCTTTGATGGGGCGATCGAATGGACGCCCGGTCTTCGCTATACTTGGGCGGGACTGGATGCCGATCGCGTGGAGGATCCCCTGAGCGGAGAGGTGACGTCCCGACATGACCAGTGGGACACGGTGTCCGCTTCGCTGCGCATGCTGGCTCCGTTCGGCGTCACACGCGGTCATGCGCTGTTTGCCGGCCTGTCTCAGGGCTTTCGTTCTCCGAACCTGTCCGACCTGACCCGGCTGGACAGCGCCCGGAGCAGTGAAATCGAAACTCCGGTGGAGGATCTCGATCCGGAGAAATTCCTTTGTGCTGAGACCGGTCTTCGGTTTCAGAGCGATCGCCTCTTTGCGGAAGCCTCCGTCTACACGACCTGGATTAACGATATGATTGTGCGGACCCCGACCGGTGTGATTATCGATGACCTGGAAGAGGTCACCAAACAGAATGCCGGCGATGGCTGGATCGGCGGGGTGGAGCTGGTCCTGGGTGCGGATCTCACAGAAGACTGGCATGTTGCCCTGGCCGGCTCCTGGATGGAGGGGAAGGTGGATACCTATCCGACTTCAGAACCCATTCAGGTCCGCGAATATATGAGCCGTCTGATGCCCCTGACCGGTCAGGCCCGCCTCCGCTGGCAGCCTGTCGGTGAACCTTTCTGGATAGAGGGCGTGCTGGATGCGGCCGCCAAGGCGGACCGCCTGTCCACCCGCGACAAGCGGGACACCCAGCGGATTCCGCCGGGCGGTACTCCGGGCTATGTCGTCGGCACTGTACGAGGAGGTCTCACTGTGATGAAATCTCTGCAGCTGACGCTGGCGCTGGAGAACATCACCGATGAGGATTATCGGATTCACGGGTCCGGAGTGAACGAAGCGGGTCGGAACTTCGTGGTGCAGACCGAGTGGATGTTCTGATACAGAGAGCGTCAGGGTGTGTCGTGCGGAGGAATCAGCAGCATGGGTCGGGTGGACTTCTGCAGGACCCCTTTGCTTACGCTGCCCACCAGCATGTCATGCAGGGAACTGTGGGCCCGCGCGCCCATGAGGATGGCATCCACCGAGAGTCGGTTCGATTCCCGCAGAATGGTTTCGACGGTGGGCCCCTGCAGGAGAAGGGCGGTGGTGTCGATGCCTTCCTGGCGCAGCTCTTCGGCGGCTTTCTCAATCTGCTTGTGCGCGCGGGTGAACTTGTGGGCCACGGCTAGGCGGACGCTTTCCGGGCCGGGACCATAGCCGACAAAGTCGGGGTCCGGTTCCGTTACATGGATCAAAAAGAGTTCGGCCTCGAGACGGCGGGCCCACATCCGGGCTTCTCGCATGACGGCGGGGGTGGTGCTCGAGAGATCCAGTGCAGCCAGTATTTTCATGATCCATCCTTCCGGTAGGGGTTTCTCCTACTTGAAGTGTACGATTCCACCTGGGCGAAGGCAAGGGCAAGGGGCTTCAGGGAATCCGGTTTTCCGCCAGCGCCCGCCCCAGCTCTTTGAGGGCGGTTCGGACCGGTGCTGACAGACGTGCTCCGGGCATCGTGGTTTCCGGCTGGATGCCGAGAAGGATAATCTCCCCGGCGCAGTCCGAGAGGAATCCAGCCAGCTGGCCGAGGGGCGGGGCATGGGTGCCGAAGTCGCGCATCTGGATGCTTCCCGGAGCCAGCCGCTGGAGCGTGCCGGGTGCCGCGCCCATGTCCGCGGCATCCAAAAAGAGGAGTGTCTCGGGATGCAGGCGGCGCACCACACCGGTGTAGTTCTCCGGGACGGTGCTCACATTGAGGCACTGCCAGTTCGGATGACGGAATGCGCGGGCGAAGATGGGCCCGAGTCCGTCATCGCCATGCCGGGGGTTTCCGATGCCGAGCAATAGATTCATAAGCAGAGAGAATTCAGGAGTCAGAATTCAGAATGGAACTACGGAACCGCCGAATTCCTGAACGGGTTATTTTCACCATAAAAAACGGCCGCCGGTGTTGAGTCGGCGGCCGGTTGGATCGAGTCCGTAATCAGCTCACGGCGATCGCGGCCACGGGGCAGCCGTCGACAGCTTCCTTGGCGGTCGCTTCGGCATCGGCCGGGACGGCTTCGGCCTTGGCGTGAGCCAGACCGTCGTCACCCATTTCGAAGACATCGGGGGCGATGTCGCAGCAAAGGGTGCACCCCGTGCAGGTACCTTCGTCTACTGTAGCTTTCATGTGTCGTTCCTTTCGGGATTTTAACTAACAGGGGTGGGTTACCAGTTCTCTCCGAGCAGCTCGAAGTGCGCCTGGGGATGCAGGCAGGCTGGGCACAGCGTCGGGGCTTCCAAGGCCTCGTGGATGAAGCCGCAGTTGATGCAGCGCCAGACCACCACTCCGTCGCGCTTGAAGACCTTGCCGTCTTCGAGATTTTTGGCCAGATCGGCATAGCGCTTCTCGTGCTGCTTTTCCGCGATGCTGACGTTTTCCCAGAGCACGGCCACCTGCTCGAAGCCTTCTTCGCGGGCGATGCGGGCGAATTCAGGATAAAGCTCAGACCATTCCTCGTTTTCGCCGCAGGCAGAAGCCTTGAGGTTCTCGAGGGTCGAACCGACGACGCCGGCGGGATAGGCGGCGGTGATTTCGACCGCGCCGCCTTCAAGGAAGCTGAAGAAACGCTTGGCGTGCTCTTTTTCCTGGTTGGCGGTCTCTTCGAAAATCTTCGAAATTTGGACCAGGCCTTCCTTCTTGGCCGCGGAGGCAAAGTAGGTGTAGCGGTTGCGGGCCTGCGATTCGCCAGCAAATGAGGCGAGCAGGTTGTGTTCGGTGCGGCTTCCTTTAATACTCTTCATCATTCTCCTTACAGGTTGGGTGGGTTGGACAAATTGAGGACGGCCGGTCCTCTGCTTATACGCAATTGTTATACAGTATCCTCCGGAAGGGGCGGAGGTGTCAAGGGCGGAACCGATCCCTCTTTGAACACGCCCATCGCTCGGAATTTCTCATAGCGCTGGTCCATCAGTTGTTCCGGGGAGAGTTTTTTCAGTTCGCCCAAATGCTGGGTCAGGGCGTCGCAGACCAGGCGGTAGGCTCCTTCGGGATCGGCATGGGCGCCCCCGTTGGGTTCCGGCACGATTTCGTCGGCGATGTTCAATTCGATGAGATCGGGCGCTGTCAGCTTGAGGGCAGCGGCGGCATCATCGGCATGGGAGCGGTCCTTCCAGAGGATTGCGGCGCAGCCTTCGGGAGAGATGACTGAATAGTAGGAATGTTCCAGGATCAGGATGCGATTGGCCACGCCGATGCCGAGCGCGCCGCCGGAGCCGCCTTCGCCGATCACGATGGCCAGCACGGGCACCGTCAGGCGGAACATCTCGCGGAGGTTTACGGCAATGGCTTCCGCGACATGGCGCTGTTCGCCGTCGATGCCGGGGAACGCGCCGGGGGTGTCGATGAAGGTCACGATGGGGATATTGAATTTGGAGGCGAGCCGCATCAGGCGGAGGGCCTTGCGATAGCCTTCGGGGAAGGGGCATCCGAAGTTGCAGGCCAGATTGGTTTTGGTGTCGCGTCCCTTCTGGGTGCCGATGACCATGACCGTGTGATCGCCAATCCAGCCCAGGCCGCCGACGATGGACGAGTCGTCCTTCAGCAGGCGGTCCCCGTGCAGTTCGGAGAAATCGGTGACAAAGGCCTTGATATAGTCGCGGGTATAGGGGCGGTGTGGGTGGCGGGCCACCATCACCGTCTGCCAGGGGGTGAGTTCGGAATAGATGTGGCGGCGGGCCTCGGCCAGTTCGTCCTCCAGGCGCGTGAGGTCCTGCGGCACCTCGACCTCCTGGTCTTCGGAGAATTTGCGGAGCTCATCGATCTTGTTCTGTAGCTCGAGAAGCGGTTTTTCAAATGGGAGAAAATATGAAGACACGGGAGAGACCTTTTATTCGATGATAGTGACAAGGGTTCCACGCGGAAGAGTCGTATAGAGTTCCTCCACTTCTGCATTCAGCATCCGGATGCATCCGGCACTGGACTGCCGCCCCAGTGTGTCCGGTTCCCAGGTGCCGTGAATGCCATAGCCCGGCAGATCGAGGGCAAGCCAATGGGTGCCCAGCAGGTTGGCCGGATCACCATAGGGGATGGCCGGGCCGCCGGGCTTGTGCCACGCCGGATGCGCGATCTTATCGATGATCTTGAAGGTACCCGTGGGCGTCTTGGCGTGCTCGCCCGTGCTGACGCGATAGCGCTTGAAGAATTTGCCGTCCAGCGTCACGAGCAGATCGTTGCGGCTTTTGCTGATGGTGAGGGCGAAGGGGTGGTTGTTGCCATCGAACAGGCGGAGGGTTTCGCCCAGGCGGATCATGGCGCCCTGTACCTCGTTGGCCTTGGCGATCAGCGCGACCGGCGTATTGAAGGTCGCGGCCAGCTTACCGAGATAGTCGCCCGACTGCACGGTGTAGTCCACCTTTTCGGCCATCGGGCGGGCCGAGGCCAGCAGCGGCATCGCCAGCCCGCTTAGGAACACTTCCACGTCCGGGGCACCTGGACTGGCCTCAAGGGCTTTCAGGGCAATGTTGCGAGCGCCTTCATAGTCACCGGCTTTTTGTTTGGCCTGTGCCTGACCGAACAGGACCGCGGCATCGCCGGTGGCCGTCGGCGCAGGAGCCGGGGCAACGCGGGGAGGGGCGGCGGCGGAGGCTGCCTTCGCCGGTCCGGTCCGGGTGGGGACGGCATCCGGGGTTGGGGTAGCCTGCGTCGGGACGGGGGCCGGTGCGGACGTTTCTTGCATGGGCACCGGGACGTCGGAAATCGGCACCGGCGCCACATCCGCCTCGACCGGTGCATCCGGAAATTCAATCGGTTCGGCCATTTCGGTGCCCCGGTTCTGCTGCCACTGGAGTACGCCGAAGATCCCGCCGACCACGGCAAGACCCGCCGTGACGATCAGGACCATCATACAGCCGGTGCGCGATTTCTCCCGCTTCATCAGATAAATGTCAGGGGCAGAGTTGGGGTCCATGGGGTGGGGTTCCAAATCAGATCAGGTTGTTAAGGTCGCGCAACACCAGAACCATATCCGGATAGCGGTCTTCAGGGTTCTTGGCGATGCACTTCATCACGAGGTTGGCAAGGGCGACGGGTATATCGGGGTTGTGCTGACGGATCGGCGTCGGCGGGGTCTTGGGGTCGATCTGGGCCGCCCGCACCAGTTCGATTTTCTCGCCCTCGTAGGGTTTGTGGAACGAAAGGATCTCATAGCAGCAGATACCGAACGCATAGATGTCGGACCGGTCATCCGCGGTGCGGTTCACCAGCGTCTCTGGTGGCACATAGGCCGTGTTGCCGGACACATGCGGCAGCTTCTTGAAGAAGCGCTTGCGCGGGATTGCCAGATCAAAATCAATCAGGATCAGGCAGCCATCCGGCCGGATCAGGATATTCTCAGGCTTGATGTCCAGGTGCAGGTAGCCCCGGGCGTGAATAAATTGGATGACATTCGCCAACTGCCGGATGAAGACCATCACATTTTCGGTCAGCAGCGGCTCGCGATAGAGCAGCAGATCGCGCAGCGTCCGCGACTCGATATAATCGAGGACCATAAACGGGATTTTGCCTTCATAGCCCTGCTTGATGAATGGCACGATATTCGGGTTCGGCGTTGGTGTGTTCAGCTTTGCGATCACTTCGCCGCCATGGAAGAACTTCTTCCGGTTCTTGCGGTCCTTCGCCATCACAGCATCCAGGACACGGATGACCACCCGCTGCTGCTGGGCGTCAATCGCCACATACAGTTTGGTCATGCCCCCGCCCGACATCGTGCGGGTAATAGAATAGCCAGCAAATTCCTGATTCATAACAGTCAGTCTTACGCAAAACCGCCCCCAAAAGCAATCCATTGTTGGAAAAAGCCCCGCCAAAAAATGAAGTGGAACCCGCAACAGGGGCTCGGTTCTCTCCCACGGGCCCTTTAGGAGCCGCACCTTGCGAAAATAGACTGAAAACAGCATGAAACGACCAGAAAAGGCCATTTCAAGGCCATTTCCCGTCAAAAATCCAATTTTTTAAGGATGGGAGGCTGTTTGGCCGAAAATCCGGGGAGTTGTCAGCCACACCATTCTTCAGCAGGGGGAGGGGTCTACTCTAGCCCAGGGGGAGGAATGGAAACCACTTGCTGAAGAAGGCCACGGCTTCCGGGCTGCGCTCCATGGCGGAAATGATAAAGGTTCCGGCCACGCCACCACCGAACGCATAATATCCAAAAGCACCGCCGCCGATGGCGACCCATCCAACGGCCGCACCACCCATCGCGACCGCCCCGATGGCCGCGCCACCGAGGGCCAGAGCTCCAATAGAAAGTCCTCCGATGCTGACTAGGCCGATGGCCACGCCACCCATGGCCACGCCACCGGCCGCGATGCCGCCCAGCGCCACCCAGCCGGTGGCGAGATCACCAATGGCCAGAATGCCGTGCGCGTGACCGCGGAATTCCTGCATGTCTAAATCCGGACCGAGCGCAATATCCACGAGCGGGAGTCCGCAGAAAGTTGCCTTGCTCCGGAAGCGAATGGCCCGGCAGTAGCGCAGATCATTGTTCATTTTTTTGTCCAGAGGTTGAATTTCAGAATCGTGGCGGGGGTCTTGTCACCTTCATTTGAAATGAACAGATCCCCCGCCGGGTTGAAGGCGATCCCTTCCGCTTTTGGAAACAGGTCGGGATTCAACGCTTCAATGTGTTCGGGTGTCCCATCCGGGGCGAAGACAAACAGCAGGGGGTCCGTTGCAGAGATCAGGTAGAGCAGGCGGCGGGTTTTCAGCCACCGGTAGATGACCGTGGCCGATACGATGGCGAGGATGATGTGACCCATATCCATTTTCATTCCTATTCCCTCTCGGTTGAACGGAGCAGTTCAGAGAATAGCGGATCGGTGAGGGGTTAGCAATCTTGAACAGGGTGGGAGGTAATGGGA
>CAZGMQ010000021.1:0-48188 GCA_964526745.1 uncultured Verrucomicrobiota bacterium | reverse complement strand
AGCTCATTGGCGAGATCTGCCTTTTGGCGGCCCCGCCATACCATGGAAACTTTTTACCCAACTGGATGGCGCCGACAAACGGCATGGGGGCGGGGAAGGTCTCAGTCGATACAGGGAGAGATCACCCCTTCGCGGTGGGTGAAGTGATAGGCAAGGCAGGCAACGACGCCTCCGAGACCATCGGCCAGCATGTCTCGCTGCGCATCCCAGATGTCGCCCTGTGATCCGAGAAATTCGGCCCCGGCTGTGGGATTTGCGCCCATGGCATACAGCCATTCGACAATTTCAAAGAGTCCGGCCACGGCCAGAATCAGTGCCATGGCAAACCAGATGCTGAATCCACGGTTGGTGCTGAGGCGACGGTTCTCGATGAATTCCAGAATCGCGTAGGCATAGAGCCCGACCGAAAAGTGGCAGATCCGGTCAAAGTGGTTCCGCTGGGCACCGATCAGATCGGTGACCCAGTCAAACGGGACCTTCGCGAACGTATAGTGTCCGCCGATGGTGTGCAGAAAGATCAGGACCGACATCAGCAGATAAGCCGTATTAGAGAAACGAATCCCCTTGAGATAGAGCACAATCAGCGGAATGACGATCAGCAGGACGGTCACATTCTCTGAAATCCAGGTGGTCCGTGATACCGGGTGGAACGCCAGCACAATGAATTCGATGATATAGAGAAGGAGAAGAATGAGAGGCAGGTTCTTTTTCATAGGAAAAGCATACCGAAATCCTAATCCATGGCCTAGGAAAAGCGGCAGAAAAGGATTGGGTCCAGACGTGAGGTCTGGCATCCTATACGGCATCCCTTTATGAGTGATTTATTTCAACCTTCCATTCCTGAAAACCCCGAGTTGTCTACTGCTCGGCGGCCACTTGCGGCTCGGATGCGGCCCCGCACACTGGAGGATATTGCCGGACAGGATCATATTCTGGGGGAGGGGAAACTGCTGCGGCGGGCCGTGGAGGCCGACCGGCTGTCCAGCATCATTCTGTATGGACCGCCCGGCTGCGGCAAAACCTCTCTGGCCGAAGTGATTGCCCTGTCCACGGAGCGGGCCTTTGACCGATCCAGCGGTGTGCTGTCCAATGTGGCCGGCCTGCGAAAATCTCTGGAAGCGGCCAAGCAGCGGCGGGCGGCTTCGGGCCGCGAAACCATTCTGTTCATCGATGAGATCCATCGGTTCAACAAGGCGCAGCAGGACGTCCTGCTTCCTTATGTCGAAGAGGGAGCGGTTACCCTGATCGGGGCCACCACCCACAACCCGTTCTTTTTCATCAACAATCCGCTGACCTCACGGAGTCAGATCTTCCAACTGGAGCCTTTGAGTATCGAGGCGATCGGGGAGATCCTGCGCCGGGCGCTGTCTGCCCGGGAAGGCCTCGGACGAATGAACATCCGGATGGATGACAATGCTGTTGCTCATCTGGCAGCCGTGTGCGAAGGGGATGGCCGCCGGGCACTCAATGCGCTGGAGATCGCAGCGCTGACCACGGAGCCGGATGCGGAGGGTATGATCCATATCACCCGGGCGATCACGGAGGAGAGCATCCAGAAAAAGGCGGTCCTGTACGATCATGACGAAGACGGCCACTACGATACGATTTCCGCCTTCATCAAGAGTGTGAGGGGATCCGATCCGAATGCCGCGCTGTACTGGCTGGCCAAGATGCTCTATGCCGGGGAAGACCCGCGATTTGTGGCGAGGCGGCTCGTGATTCTGGCAAGCGAGGATATCGGGAATGCCGATCCCCGCGGATTGACCGTGGCGGTGGCGGCACTGAGCGCCGTGGATTTTGTCGGCATGCCCGAGGCCCGGATTGCGCTGGCCCAGGCCACGACCTATCTGGCCACCGCTCCGAAAAGCAATGCCGCCTATAAGGGCTTGGAGGCCGCGATGGCTGACGTAAAGGAGGGAAGGGTTCTTCCCGTTCCGAAACATCTGCGCAGTACCGGTTCCAAGCAGGCGGCCAAGGCGTTCGGCCATCAGGGCTATCAGTATGCCCATGATTTCGAAGGCCACTTTGTCGACCAGGAATACGCCCCGACCGACAAGATTTATTATGATCCTACCTCCTCCGGATATGAGGAGATCATACGGAAGCGAATCGAGCACTGGAACAGCCTTCGAGCCCCCCGTAAAACAGACAAAAAACCCGCGAAACGGGCTTCGAGGAAAGGTAAACAGCGAGGATAGGCTTGCTTTGCTCTCTAGGGCCTATATAAGAGTAAAAAGGATTTGCAAAAAGGTGACATGAGATGAAACGCATAAAAATTAGTTTGGCTGTCGGAATCGGTGTCATGACAGGCCTGATGGCGTGGGCCGCCGCCCCCTCATCAGACTCCTACGTCAAAGTCGAAGCGGCCTCTCTGGTCCGTACGCCCCAGAACTCATGGGCCCGCGCCATCCTGTTCTCGGATGTTCTGAAGGAACGGCCCGCCGGTCGCACCAAGCGCCTGGATCGGAAGAATTATCTGCCGATGAAGCTGCAGGATGCCGGAACGGCCTGGGTGCCGGAGGCGCTGGCTATCAAATTTCAAAAGCTTGAACCCGGTCAGACCTATTCCTTCGCCGGAACCGTCGATCAGATTTCCCGCCGCTACTATCTGATCGTCGATTCGTGCTATGTCATCCAGACCGCCGAGAACATGAGCGAACAGTGGACGGATATGTTAAATCCAGAAGAGACCGCACTTTCGGATACGCTGCCACCCACCGGCATGCAAACCCTTCTGTTGGAAGCCCAGAATAGCCTCATCCAAATGGCCAACGAGAACAACATGACGGTGGCTCAGCTGATCGAAGCCCAGTCCGACGGGGGACAGCGCATCGCTGAGAGCATCGTCGCTGATGCCCTGCAAGGGGAACTCCAGGCCCAGCACAAGACCGCTGATGAGATGATGATCGGCGCCGTGCTGGCTCTTCTCCAGAAACAGTCGGTGTTGGATGAGTCGGCGAAAGCCGCTACCGATGTGGAGGCCCTGGCCGCCGCCCAGACCGCCGCTCAGACCCCTGACATCACGCCTCCGGCCGGTGCCATGGAAACCACGCCCCCAGAAGTCCTCCCGGAACCCATCCTTCCCATTCCGGAACCGTTGGTTGAAGAAGTGATGACACCTGAAGAGCCGGCCCCGGTCGCTGAAGTAAAGTCCGAAGAAGCCACTCCGACAGCGGAACCCGCCAACGAAGACATAGCCGCGATCGAAGAAGCGGCACCCGCACCTGAGCTGAAATCGCTGGAAGCCGCTCCGGTCGTTGAACCTGCCGTTGAAAAAGTCGTCGCGATCGAAGAAGCCGTACCGGCCCCTGAAGTGAAGCCGGAAGAACCCGTCCCGGCCGTGGAGCCCGCTGTCGAGGAAGCTGTCGTGATCGAAGGACTGATGCCCGCGCCTGAACTAAAACCGGAGGAACCCGCTCCGGTCATCGAACCTGCCGTTGAAGACATTGCCGCGATTGAAGAAGCCGTACCGGCCCCTGAAGTGAAGCCGGAAGAACCCGTCCCGGCCGTGGAGCCCGCTGTCGAGGAAGCTGTCGTGATCGAAGGACTGATGCCCGCGCCTGAACTAAAACCGGAGGAACCCGCTCCGGTCATCGAACCTGCCGTTGAAGACATTGCCGCGATTGAAGAAGCCGTACCGGCCCCTGAAGTGAAGCCGGAAGAACCCGTCCCGGCCGTGGAGCCCGCTATCGATAAAGCCGCCCAGGCGCCCGATGCGATCGCGGCCCTGCTTCCGATGGCTACAGCAAAACCTGACACTGCGCCGGAATCCGAAACTATTGAATTTCTGCCGGGGCCGACGGTAGATGAAGAAATTGAAACAGCCCGACAGGCTCAGCTCATTCCGCCTTCCGGGATGGAAATGGGCGGGGCTTCTGTGGCGGCGCCACCTTCCAGCATGCTGGTCGTTCCCCTGTCCGAACCCCAGCCAGAAATGGTTCCGTTGGTCAGCGTGGAACCGACAAAAGCCGAACGGGCACGAATGAAAAAGAAAGCGGCCATCGAAGAACGTGACCGCAAACGGGCCGCCAAGAAAGCCGCGGCGGAAGAGGCCAGGGCCAAGAAAATTGCAGCTAAGAAAGCCCGAGCCGAAGTCAAACGCCTGGCCGCAGCAAAGAAAAAAGCGGCCGCAGAGGCCCGCAATGCCGAACTGGCGAAGAAAAGGGCCGAAGAGACGAGCCTGCGTGAAGAGGCAGCCCTGAAGAAAGCCGCAGAAGCCAAAGTGAAGAAAGAGGCTCAACTGGCTGAGAACGCCGCCAAGAAAGCGCAGGCAGAAGAAGCCAAACGCCTGGCCGCTCAAGAAAAGGAAGCCTTGGTCGCCGTACGCGAAGCGGAACGCCTGAACATGGAAGCGGAGAACGCCCGCCAGCTGCGCGTGGAAACCGAGGCCAAACTCGCTGAACTTGCGAGCCGCAAGGCCGCTGCGGAAGCCGCCGTCCAGGAATTGAATGCAACCAAACAGGCCGCCCTGCAGAAAATGGAGCAGGAAATCCAGGCCGAGGCCGCTCAGCAGACCGCCGCACGGGAACAACGCATCGCTGAAGAAAAAGCCAAGCAGGCGGAAGACATTCGCATTGCCAAGGAAGTGGCAGACCACGAGCAGAAGGCCGCCGCGGAAGCCACGTTGAATATTGAAGCAGAAATCACCGCCCGTAAGATCGCCGAAGAGAAAATTGTCCACCTGGAAGCGGAGACGCGCAAACTGGAAGCAGAAGCCCGGAAGGTCCAGGCGCAATTGAAGGGCGAAATGGAAGCGCAGCGCAAGGCGCTGGAAGCCGAAATTGATCAACGCGACAAAGCCGCACAGGCGGAGATTGCCGAACTGAAGTCCCAGACCGAGCAAGCCACCGCCATGACCCCGGCAGAAGCCCGGCAGCAGAAGGCCGCTGAAAAGAAAGTGGCGAAGAAAGCGGCAAAGGAAGCCAAAGCCGCTGAACAGGCCGCAAAAGAAGCAGCTGAAGCGATGCCTGTGGAGAGCGATGATGAGCTGCCGGAATGGATGCAGCCGGTCCGGTTCTAGCCCGTGCCGCTTCTGCAAGGCCCTTTCCACGGAATGCTGACACCTCTTTTACTTGATGTGAATCCAAGGAGCAACATGCCAAATCTGGAACATGCATATGCCATAATCATGGCCGGCGGAAAAGGCGAACGCTTTTGGCCGCTGAGCACGTCCCGCCGTCCGAAGCAATTACTGGCCTTGGCGGGGGGAAAACCCCTCATTCTGCAGGCTGTGGAGCGCCTGGAGGGGATTGTCCCCCCAGAGCGGGTTCTGATCGTCACCAATCAATCGCTGGTGAAACCGATTCAAGACTTGCTGGGGGAGGGGAGTCCGGTCGGCGTTCTGGGGGAACCGGTGGGCCGGGATACGGCGGCGGCCATTGCCGCCGGTGCCGCCTGGATCCAACATCGCGATCCTGCTGCCGTATTCTGTGTCCTGACCGCCGACCATATTATCGGGGACTTGCCGCTTTTCCGGGAGACCCTGCAGCAGGGACTGGATCTGTGCGCCGCCCACGATGTGCTGATGACCATCGGAATCACGCCTGCGGAACCCAGCAGCGCCTATGGCTATATCGAGGCTGGCGACCTCTGGAAGCAATCCGGAGAGATTGAATTCTTTCATGCCAAGCGCTTTGTCGAAAAGCCGGACCGGAAAACCGCCGAGGACTATCTGGCAACAGGACGATATGCATGGAATTCCGGCATGTTCGTCTGGTCTCTTGAAAGCATCCGCAAGGCTTTTGCTGAATCCCAGCCGATTCTTGCCGAGAAAATCGATGCATGGGCCGCCTGTGCAGATGATGCAGCATTTCAATCTGCGCTGGAAAAGGATTTTCCACAACTCGACAAGATTTCCATTGATTATGCGGTCATGGAGAAAGCCCGGAACATTGTCGTATGCCAAGGCGGCTTCTCCTGGGATGATGTGGGCTCATGGCCCGCTCTGGAGGCGCACCTGCCTCAGGATGGGGAAGGGAATGCTTCTACGGGGGACGTGCAGGTCCTAGACAGTGCACATAACATCGTGGTGAGCGAGGGACGCTTGACGGCCTTGATCGGCGTGGAGAATTTGGTGGTCGTACAGGCGGAGGGTGTCACCCTGGTCTGTGAGAAATCGCGCTCCCAGGACATCAAAACACTTCTGGCCAGCCTTCGCGCTCAAGACAATCGAGACGAGATACTATAGAAACAACAACCAACAGGAGACCGAATATGAAATATCTATGCACTGTTTGTGGCTATGTGTACGATCCTGCCGCTGGTGACCCCGATAGCGGGATTGCCCCGGGAACCGCATTTGCTGACATCCCTGAAGACTGGGTCTGTCCCGTCTGCGGCGTAGGCAAAGACTCCTTTGTCGAACAGGACTGATTCCAACGTCCGATTCGCCTGTTTCCGCATCTGCGGGAGCGGGCTTTTTTTATGGGCGGAAGTGGGATTATGTGATGGGATTCACATTATAACTGAATGCAGTGAACCCAACTGAAAAGGGCAAGAAAGTAAACCGACAGATCAGGGCCGCTCCAGAAACGGACATGGGGGGGGATGGACGAGGACTCAACAAGATCAGAATTCAGTGAGACAACCGTAGATCTGTCGGATCCGGGGGATCTGTGTGAGCGGAAACATCCAAACTCAATAAATGGGCATGGACCGAGTTCAGAGCACCCAAAGAGTTGAATCGTTTGTGGATCAGAATCAAGAACCTCATGGTGTGCACCATGGGACGACAAAGATTCGAGGAATGAAATCTGAAGGCAAAGATTTTGACAGATTGCAGCAATTCACAAACCAAAAAGAATGAATCGGGGCGAATACGTTGATTCCAGGATTCTGAAACAAAATTGATTGGGTCGGTCAGAATCTTAAACAAAGGACAAAAAATAAAGAGTGAGTTTCCATGCTGGAATCATTGTGATCAAAGCAAAAGGATTCTCTGGATAGCGTGCTAAAGGATCTGAGCCGTAGTCCGACATCTCCAGACGCAAAGAGACGCAGAGGAAACCGGGTGCCAACATTCAAGGGGAATAGTCGACATGATTCTCGGCCCCAATACCGTGTCGCATAATACATATTATGTTTCCTATTGGGTGGAGGTGGCTACCATATGTAGTTGTGTATAATCTGTGGTTACACTTTAAGGCCCGATGATAACTTTGTGCATAACCCTGTGGACCGTGTGGATAAATCCATTGAAGTGACTCATGAACGGTTTGGGGATTATCCCCGCCGGCAACCAAATTCACTCAGCCCTTCTGCACGTCCACATTCAGAACAGGCCTCAGTCTTTCAAATTCTCGGGATGCTTTCGTGTTCCACCACAGGCCCGGGGGGAGTCAGTTAGGTTCGACTGCATGGCGAGCCGAATCTATGAGGCGTTCCACGCTGGGAATAGGATGCTCTCGCCGTGCACGGTCCGTGAGGAATTACAGCTTAGCAGCGGCACTCCGGGAATCAGCTAGAACACCCCGAGGACGCCCCCTCCCCCGCTGGATGAGAGGGAAATCCGCCCCGTGGTTAGTCAGGCGTCATCCAACGTGTTGGCAGATCATAGAAATGCTCAGCTCCATATGACCAGGTCCAGGAGTTCCCGATGCCGCCATTCTTCGAGACGATGACCAACACATCATTCGGGACAAAGTAATTGGCCGGGACTTCCCCGCCGCTGTTCAGGAAGCGCCATACTGCATTCTCGTCACAATAGATAGTGCTTCCGTTCCGCACCGTCTTGGTGGCCGTATCGATGGTATAGATCTGATCACTGACGGCGGCGGTCCCGTTCACAAAGCCACATTCAAGGAGCCGCATTTCACTGGGATGGGCACTGACTGGTAGCGTCATGCCGACCAAATTATAGACGGGAATCGTGACACGGCCATCCCGGCTTCCCGTTTTGATTTCCTGCGAGAACGTATTGGTCGGGACCTGCAGAATTGGGGTCCAGACCATGGCATCTAACACCTCGCCTAGATTTTCATCGGTTGCTGTCGTGTTGACATAGGCCGCCGGCAACGGATCCGGCAAGGTGATGGAGAATCCACGGCTAAAGAAGTTATTGGACTGCACCACATCGGTCACCTCAGCGCCACCCACTCGCAGCCATGAATTCTGATCACTGAGAAAATATTGCTCCGTTGTGACCGCTTCAGTCCCCGCCGTATAGAACTCGACGAGCGTGGAGCCGGAATCCGGCATGGCACTTGGGCCACCTGGAAAGGTCTCGATGCCGCCGAAGACCCCCATGAAGGTGTTGGTGTAGGCATTGCCGTGAAGCGCTACAAAATTAGGTCCGGGAGAGAGGACGACATTATGCATGGCATAGATCTCTTCACTGGCCAATTGCTTCTGAGCCTGTCCCAAGGTATTGGTGGTACGCCAGCGGTCCTTATAGGAAGCCCGGTAGAAACGCGTATACCCGCGAGGCAGCGTCTGGCCAACATCATCCACAAACCAGTTGGAACGAACCGTATCCACGAGCTGCCACTGATTATTACTGCTTTCCTGGAAGCTGGGGGAATTCCAGGCAATCAAATCATAGTCCTTTGAGACGGCCGTATATTCACCCTGGTCATTGGTTGGGCCCGAGGCGATCCAGTAGAGGGCCGCCGCCGTCGGCGAATTGGTATTGTCTAGTTTGGCATCGGGGAATGCGGCCTGAGCCACATCCTTATCAATCAGATTTCCCCGGATCAGAGCAAAACGAATGGTGTTATTGGTGGCCCAGCTTTGAACGCTGCCCCCTCCGACATTTCCGGCCTTATCGACCCCGACGACGACAACCACATAGTCTTCATCATAATCTAGATCGTA
This sequence comes from uncultured Verrucomicrobiota bacterium, assembly GCA_964526745.1. GTDB lineage: Bacteria > Verrucomicrobiota > Kiritimatiellia > CAIQIC01 > Lenti-01 > Lenti-01. The sequence continues at coordinate 39,377 of CAZGMQ010000021.1, read as the reverse complement.
CAGACGTATACCCGTGGTTCCCATGTTGGTCAGCGCCTGATAGTCTGCCTGATACCCCGGGGCGGATGGATCTTCAATGACCGATGCGGGATCCACATAATCCCAGGCCCGATAGGCCTGATTTTCAACAAAGGTCGTATAGATGTAGCCGTTAGTGTCGGACGCATCATCATCGATCGGGACAAATTGCGGGTCATAGGTGCCATAGTAAATCCGGTAGGAATGCCAGGGGGACATGATGTCGATATCCCCGGCCAGTTTGGTCGGATGCAACGGAGAATCGGGGTCATCCGGGCCCAACCCATTAGTGCTCCACTGCAGATCAAACTGGGTCGTTGGATCGTCCACGGTCTCGGTGGTGGCACCATTCCCCCCGGCCGGCATCTGAACCGGTGTGGGCGGGGTCAGGTCAAAGGGCGTATAGAAGAACTTGGTCGTACCGCCCAACCGGTCGCCGACCCGGTTATAATCCGCATCCACCGCGAACAGATATTGTGGGAACAAGCCCTGGTTATCCGCGCCGGGGCGGAATCGCAACGACGGCCGATTTGTTCCAATATCGACCGAGAAGCGCAACAGATCCCAATACGTATCCCCCCCCGTTGCGGTCAGGGTGACTTTTAGGATTTCAACGGTGGAATCGCCCAGATCCTGCTCAGCGATGGAGAACGTCTCCCAATTGGTGGAAGAAGACGGCGAAGCTGACGCGGTCGCCACCGGGGTCAGCAAGTCGTTCGTTGAGTAGGCATCCACCGTCACGGATGCGTCTCCGCCCAGATAATAGCCGGACAAGGCGATTCGCGGCGTAATCCCGGATTCATTTCTGAATTCAAAGGTCTGACTGGCGGTGCCGGCCGTTGATTGATGAAGACTGTTGGTTCCTTCATACACCAGAGAGGCGTCTGCCTCACGGGTCTGGATCTGGTTATTCGAATCCAACACCCAATTGCCGCTCGAGGGCATCATTTCAAAGCCATAGTTTGCCAGCGAGCCATTGGTGGTCACCACCGGGAACGGCAGTCCAAGTTTGGCGCGATTAGAGGGGCTCATCACATCCACAGAGGCTGAGGACACCCGGTATTCACCGATCCCCCGAACATCCCGTTGAATGGTCGGATAGGAATAGCCGGGATCCTGATCGGCGGCCATCGGGTCAAAGGTAATAATGAATTCAGCGGCATTGGTCCAGACGACATCCAACCGGTCCGGGACCGTGGAAGGAACCACTTCGCCATTCACCAATACGGTACCCAAAGCGGTTGGGAACATGATATCATTATCGATGGAATCGAAATCCATCGGTTCGCTGCTGGGCATCACAAACGGGGCATACACATCATCAAAATAAGCGGCCGTATTCGTGTTCACAGCCGCATTGCCGTGGTTCCAATAGCATCCGGCATACTGAAGCGAGCGCTGCAGGTGGAAGGTGTTTGTCACTTTCCCCACTTCGAAGGCCGCCATTCCGGTCAGCGGATTACCAAAATCGCTGATACCGGAATCCCCCAGTTCATTCACATAGAGGGTCCAGACACCGGTGTCGGGTTCAAGATCCACCTGAACGGCCACTGCAGATGTGGGCGTACTCAATGCGGCAACAGAGCCCAATGTGGTCAGATCCGAGTTCAGGTTCAGTCCGCCGGCGAAGGAGATCAACGCCACCTCGTTGCTACAGATCCGAACCGCATATCCATTACCGGTCCCGGACACCCACTCTGTCGAATCCGACCCGAGCACAAAGGCGGCACCATACCCCCCCGGGGCAAATCCGCTTTGCGGGTCACGCGCCGAATAGTAATTGAATGCCCAGGTCAATGTGCCTGTGTTGTTGGTCAGAACCGGGGTATACCGGCTCGATATATCGCGGGCCACTGATACGCGGCCATTGGTTCCGCCTGTGCCGCCCGTTCCATAGAGCAGCAGTACACGATTGAGGATCTGGATGTTCCCGCTGACCGGCCCGGTTACGGAGGAGAACCAGCCCTCTCCGATATCATCCTGCACATTGGCCCGGAAAAAATCATCCAGCAGTTCGGGCACAGCCCCGCCGGCAGAAATGGAGGTGAACTCCGCTTCGTCCACCATCCACATGTCATTGGAACTCGCCACGGTAATGCGTGCGGCATAGTCCCCCAGTTCCGCCGGGTAAATCCGGGGGACGGTGGCCGTAAGACGCTGACAGGCCCGGCCGTCCAAGGTCTCGGCCTCAATGGTATCGAAGGGGACATTGCTCACGGCAATGGTATCGTCCGGATAGACCAGATCAAAGGACGCACCCTGCAGGGTCATCCCCATCGCATGATAGACGGTGAAACGGGCCTGGGCACTCCCCTCACCCAGCGAGCGATCGGTCACTTCATTGGTCAAGGAAGAGGCATCGTCAATCAGATAGGCCAACAGTTCGGGGGCCAGTGCATCCGGATCGTATCCAATACCTGTGACCGGTATTCCCAGTTCCGGAAAACCAGAAGAGGTATTGTAGAGCGTCATCGTCAGATCATTGGTCTCGTTGAGTGTTGGCGTAAAAGTAATGGTCAGCACAATACTGTTACTGGCTGGTATTGAAGAAGTGGAGGGGGATACGGAGAAGTTGGTGGGATAGCCCGTTCCCGTGAAGTCAATCGCTGTGATATCAATTACGGTATCCGTGCTGTTAGTTACATACAGGTTCAGGTTGGAAGAAGATCCGACATTGACCACACCGAAATCCAATGCATCCGGGCCGGTCCAAATGGGAGGGATATCCAGTGTAGTGGCAGAAGCTGTCTCAGAATTGGAACTCATGCATAATGGGGTCCATTCAGCACGAACGCGGAAATAATAAATGACGCTAGACGTGAGCCCGGTTACCACCTGTTCCGTGGCCGCCACTGCCAGATTGGAATAGCCCGGCACATAGTCGCTCGCATCGAATGCGGGGGTTGTGCTGACATCCAGCAAATAGCCGAAGGAGCCCCCCACTTCATCCCAATGGGCGGTGAAGGATGTCACATTGGTGGGATTGGCATAAAGGCCGGTCGGTTCTACGGTAAAGCAGGTTTCGACGGCCGTGACAGCCGTATCGACCTGCGGAGAAGTCATCTGATCGCTGGTCAAAGCCCCTTGGTTCACGATCTGACTGTATAAAGCCGGGTTCGCCACCCAGACCTGGAAGGTCACGCTCATAGCTTCATCCGGTTCGAGCAGGTTGCCGGAGGTCAGGTCCGGAGGTGCACCGCCCGCGCCGGTCAACGTTGCCCGGCGTGTACCTGTAATAAAGAGTTCATCAATCCAGATGCTGTCCGTGTCATCCATAGTGCCATCCGGGGTCACAAAACGGATCACGGTGTTGGTGCTGATGTAAGCCGTTATATCATTCGTATACTGAATATAGTCCGCATCCGTTGCCTCTCCCGAGAAACGATCCAGTTCGGTCCAGGGCCCGCTATGACCGGTGGAGGACACTTCCAGCGCCACATATTCGCCCGCTTCGAGACCCACGCGCTGGTATTCGAACTCTATCGTAGCGGTCCGATAAGCAGAGAGATCGGCCTCACGGGCGATGGCCTCACCGTCATCCCTCATAAAGAGCGTATAGGTCTCATCCACACCATTATCAAACTGGATCTGGACATCCCCGGTGAGAGGATCGTCATCTTCAAGGTCCACCCAGCCCCCGGTCCAGGATTCCGTGCCGTCATTGTTTCCATAGAAGCGGAAGCCGAATCGATCGCCGAAGGTTTCTTCCACAGTCACCGGCGCGGTAACCTGGCAGCTGTCGGCGACATACACTACACCGGTCGGAATCGGATCGGTCAGGGTCACATTGGTTTGGGTCACTCCGCTGCGGTTGGTTACCACCAGCGTATAGGTGATGGTGTCACCCGGCCAGACAGGGCCTGCCGTATCCGCGGTCTTATCGAGATCCAGAAGCGCTTCGGTGGGGCTGACCACCACCGAATCCGAATCATTCCCAGAATCGGCATCCACCTGGTCTACATCAGATACCGTGGCGGTATTGGTGATGAAGGTTCCCATCGTGTTGGTCTGGACCACACAGGAGATGGCGATCGTGGTGGACTCCAGAGAATCCAGAGAGCCGACGGTCCAGACACCTGTTGTGCTGTCATAGGTCCCCTGCCCCGCTGAATAGGAGAAATAGTCGATGGTGGCCGGGATCACATCGGTAACTTCAATACCGGTGGCCACATCCGGACCGAGATTGGTGACAGACAGGGTATAGATCAGCAGGCCGCTTTCCACTGGCATGGCTGGATTGGCAGATTTGCCGATTCCGATGTCGACGCTCACTACCTGAACCACGCTCGTATCCATATTGTTCGCGGTCTCGAGATCGGCCATTCCCGCCCCGGAGATCCAGGTCCGATTGGTCAGGAAGGAGCCGGACGTCGCGGCATCCACCGTTGCGAAAATGTCCAGTTGTGCGGTGGCGCCCAGCGCCAGACTGCCAACCGTCCAGACGCCCGTCACGCTGTCATAGGTCCCCTGCCCTGCTGTATAGGAGACATAGGTCAATCCGTTGGTCAGGGGTTCCGTCACCGTGACACTTGTCGCATTGGTCGGGCCCAGATTGGTCACGACCAGCGTGTAAACTACTGTATCCCCTTCGTCGGGATGTGCATCATCCACCGTCTTGGAGATCCCCAGATCGGTATGAAGGACGAGGTCTGATACCCAGGCCGAAACGGGAGCCGGCTGCTGGTCGCAGGTCACGGTCACGGTATTCAGCAGTTGCGTGGAGGCCCCCGGGTTGATGACCAGGGCATCGAAGGTCACGGTCAGAGATTCACCCGTGTCCAAACTGCGATTGGTGGCGATCAGCGCAGGGGCATCCCCCGCCAGCTCATTGGTGCCCGGTCCGGAAATCCAGGTACTGTCGGCGACATACACCGTGCCGGTCGGCAGACTGTCGCTGACATCGATACCGGTATGCAGGACGCTGCTGAGGTTGGAAACCACGATTGAATACGTAATGGTATCCCCGGGTGTGGCCGAACCGACGACATCGGAGGTCTTCACCACCGTCAAGCCACTGACAACAATGGTGGCCTCATCCTGATCGTTCGCCGAGTTGGGGTCCGGCAGACTGGCATTGATGATCCGGCTCTGATTGGTGATTACCGATCCGAAAGTTCCCACATCGACAGAGGCCGTCACGGTCAACACCGCTGAACTGCCCATATTGAGAGATCCGATATCCCAGAGACCGATTCCGCTGATATAACTGCCCTGCGTTGTCGTGTCCGACACATAGGTCAATCCATTGGTCAGGGGCTCCATGACCAATATATTGCTGACATCGGATGGCCCGGCATTGCTAACCTCAATCGTATAGATCACCTGTGAGGTCTCATTAGGTGTAAGATTATTCACCGTTTTGGTCAAGGAGAGGTCCGCCCCTTCGATCAGCACGACAACCTGATCGGTGTTGTTGGTCAGGTTCGGATCAAACTGGTCATAGGCTGAAATGCTGGCCGTGTTGGTCCAGGTCCGGCCGCCGCCGCCGACAGCCGCTTCCACATCCAGGTCAAGGGTAGCCACCGCGCCGAACCCGACAGTGCCGACCGCCCACACCCCCGTTGTGGAGTTATATGTGCCTTGGCTCGCCGAAGCTGCGGTGAAAGTAAAACCAGTGGGAATCAGGTCCTGTACCTCAATGCCGGTGGCTTCATTCGCATCGCTTCCATTGGTGACGGTCAGCGAATAGGTCATCGACTCCGTTTCTCCGATATAAGATTCCGTGGCCGTCTTGATGATGGCCAAGTCTGCATGAATGACCGGGTCAATCACGCTGGCACGGACCGGAACCACCTGCAGATCGCTTGCAACCGTGGCGACGTTGGTAATCGCCATCAGGACCAGCGGATCATCCACCAGGACGCTGAAGGTTGCCTCCAGACGCTGACCGGGAGCCAGGCTCCAGTTCGAGGCTATATTGGGAGGGTCTCCGACATCGCCGCCACCCGACACATAGGAAACCCGGATGAGGCCATCCGCGCCCGCGCCGCCGTTGCGGTCGGTACGATCATTAGCATCGCCCCCGGAACCGCCGCCACCGTAGGTGTCGCCATCCGCCCCTGCTGTACTCGGGGGAGGCCCATCTGCGCCATCCCCGCCATCGACAGAAGTCCCGGCACCGCCAGTGCCCGCGGAGGCATCGCCGCCGATACCTGTGCTTCCTGCACCCCCACCGCCCGATCCACCATAGCCACTAGACCCGCAGACGCCATACGAGCCGTCGCCGCCCCGATACACCGTGTCGCCGATGGAAGCCGCGCTGGATCCCAGACCCGGAGCCCCATTCACATTCTTATTTCGCTCGTCACTCAATCCACGGGCGCCGCCTTCCGCATACACGGTATTCGTGCTGCCAAACCAGCTGGGATTTCCCGGCCGGCCGTGCTGCGTATCTTCACCGGTGCTATTGCCGCCGATGCCGCCGGTACCGACTGTCACTGTATAGGTTTGCAAGGGAGTCACGGGAACCACCGTAGTGGCATAGGCCCCGCCTGCGCCGCCACCCGCGGTGGAGGGACTTGCCCGCGCTCGGCCGCCACCGCCGCCGCCGCCCCACGCTTCGACCGTCAGGCTTGTGACCCCGGCGGGAACCATGAACAGCGTCGAACTGGTGTAATCCACCGCGGTGGAGGAACCCGGGATTCGGGTCACGCTTAAACTGGAAGTGACATACGCGGTCCCATCCGGGATGGAATCCAGCAACTCGACATCCGCATGGATCTGGCTGCCGGCATTGGAAGCGATAATCGTATAGAGAATTTCATCGCCGGGATGCACCGAAACCCCGACATCGGAGACCTTGGTCAATTCAAGGGAACTCACGGAAAGGGTCGCCGTGTCCTGATCATTCCCCGAATCGGGGTCCGGCCAGTCCGTCGCGGTGATGCTCGACAGATTCGTGATGACGGTATCCATGGTCCCCGCGATGACAGAGGCCGTAATCCGCATCACGGCAGATGAATAGAGAGGAATTGCCCCGACATCCCAGACGCCGGAGCCATCCGTATAGGTCCCCTGAGAAGCCGTATAGCTCACATAGGTCAGGCCATTGGTCAGCGGTTCATACACCAGAATGCCGGTGGCATTCGTCGGCCCGGGATTCGTGACCACCAGCGTATAGACGACATCCAGCCCTTCCATTGTCGCCAGAGGAAATACGCTCTTTTGAATTTCCAAATCCGCACCATAAATCAAGACCGATGCTTCAGCCTGATCGTTAGCGGAATTCGGATCCTCATGGCTGCTGGCACCAATGGATGCGCTATTGGTCATAATCGTTCCGCCCGTTCCTGAACCGGCATCGGCCGTGATTTCCAGGGTCGAGCCGAAGCCATTGGTCAGGACGCCGACCGTCCAGACGCCGGAAGCGTCATCATACGATCCCTGCCCGGCCGACCAACTCGAAAATTCAAACCCCGTCGGCAGGAGGTCATCCACTTCCACGCCGCTGACATCATGCGGACCAAAGTTGGTGACCGAAATGGTGAAGGTCGCGGGCTGCCCCTCTTCCAGCGCATTGGTACTCGTCACCTTGGTGACACCCAGATCGGCCGACTGCACCTCGAACACCGCCGAGGCCTCGTTGTCCGCCGTGTTCGTGTCGGGGCGGTTCATCCGGGTGATGCTGGCCGTGTTGGTCACGATGCTGCCGCCGGAACCGACATTGACGGTCCCCGTGATAGAAATACTGGCGGCAGCGCCGGTGCCCAGCCATCCCAGATCCCAGATGCCCGTGACGTCGTCAAAAGTTCCGGTGGTGGTGCCATAGCCGCTGAAGGCGAACGCGCCTGGGAGCGAATCCGTGACCTGAATCTGGTCCGTATTGGGGGTTCCCCGGTTGGTGACCGAGAGCGTGAAGACCAGCTCATCGCCGACATTGACGTTGCTGGAGCTGACCGATTTCCCCAGGGCCAGGTCGCCGGGCGTCAGGTACAAGCCGGCATCGACGGTCAGATTGGTGTCCCCTGAGCCCATGGAAAATGTTTCTGTGATTCCCGTCAGCGCATCGGGATCACTGTCTAGGCTGGCGTCATGGCTGGCATATTGCGGACTGAGGGTATACCCATCCGGCGGGAAAAACTGCAGATAGAAATCCCCCACGCCAAGGCCCTGGGCAAAGAACCAGCCGTTTGAGTCGGATCGGGCCGTGGCCGCCAGCACATCGTTGCTTGTGTAAATGTGGACCAGCACATTGCTGAGGCCCGGCTCCACCGCATCTTGAACCCCATCGCCGTTATAGTCATTCCAGACTCGATCCCCGACCGCAACCTCCAGCACCGTGTCAAAGAACATGGCACCACCGCTGATCAGATCCAAACCGCCGCCATCGGAAGCCACGGTCGTATTCGTCGGGAAGTAGAGGGCATTTGTGTATTCGGTCCAATAGGCGCCGTTGGTCGTTACATCATTGCCCGCCAGGGAATAACCAAACACCATATCATTGGTGGTCAGATCGAATTGATCCCAGCTCAGGAACACCCCGGATAGCGGCTGGCTCGAGGTAAACGCGGAAGGCTTCAGCTTATCGGTCCCTTCCTCGGTATAGCCGCGCATCACAAGCGTTTCCAGTGTGATCCCGGAGGAACCCCACTCACTGTCTAGGACGGAAACCGGGCGACTGAACTGCGTCGGCATATCATTGGAGTCGACTGCCAAGACCGCCGCGATCTTGAATCGGTCATTGCCGCCGCGATCCATCACGAGAAATCCGCGTTGGCCGGTGAAGTTGTAATACGGGAATCCCGCATTGAAAATATAATCGATGCGCTCGATGTTGTTGTTGTTGCCCGCGGCATTGCCTTCATTGGCAAACACATTGTCCGCGCCGCGATTCGCGAGATCGCTTCGAAGGGACTCCTCCATGGTCTCGACCAAGGAGGGCTTCAGATCCAGATTGGTTCCTGAAACGGTTTCCGTTTCGAACCAGACGATGTTGTGTGTACCGGTAACCGTGGGATTATCCACCCGGATAATATTGATCTTCTGAGCCAGCTGAATGAAATCATACACATTCGTTCCGGTCTCAAAGCCCTGAATAATCAGATTGTTCTGGTTTCCCACATTGAAACGCATGTCGTACTGGGTCCCGCTGGGATAAGCGGCTGCCCCGCTGCCAGGGGTGCTGTAGTCAACGCTGGTGTCGCTGATATCATCGTAGGCCGCCGAGATGCCGGTGACCGGCAGCACCTGTGCGTAAGAAGTCGGCGCCAGAAACAGGCAGAGCACGATGCCCAACAATCCGTACAGACCCATGTTGTGGCGGGAAGTTTTCATAAGTGGTCGGGTCGCTGTACGCACCGACACGACCGGGGTGAACCTTGGCTTGGAATTGTTATCTGACACCTTTATGCTTTCGCAATCCAAATGCTTTCTTTACTCATTCTTAATCTCTATATATATCAATACTCGTATAAGGGCTTATGCGCAACCTTTTGTTCACATATTATTACGATTATTTTACGTAAATATTATCCGAATGTTTCTACCTGACGGGAATCCACTGCGAGTTCAACAACCCGCAAGCAGAAACCGGGCCTGAAAGTAGGCCACCCCCCCGCCTGATGTAGCTCATTGCATTCACTTGCGACACATTGAATATGCCTTCCCCACGCTCCAAAATGTCACTTCAAATGGCTTCAGGTATCTGAAATATATTCATTTTCACTCCCCATACCTGCAAAAAGTGGACTGGACCCTGCTAAATTTTACCAAAAATCGACAAATTTGACGGTTTTGGCCAATTTTACGGCCTCCTCACCTACAAAATGTCAAATAATCATATATTTTAGGTTTTATGCAGGTATATTTTCTTCAATATCCCTACTTTAAATATACGGGTATCATCGGTATATTTAACTGGATTTCATAGAATTAGATGATGAGCAACCCTAAATTTGTCCTCAGGGGATCACCAGTTGGCTTCATTTAAAAAAGAGGAAGAAGATGAAGGCTGGATGTGGCTCTCCCACATGGATTCAATTTGAAGAATTTGATCAGAAATGGGGCATAAATAGGCTATAATGACGAAAATGCGCCACAAATGGCATCATTTCATGGTGTAGGCCTCTCCATGAGGCGATTCTCGGCTTTTGGAGCCAGAATCATCCAAAAGTGAATCCTATCCTGACTCAATGGAGCCCTGCGCTTCCCGCATCAGATCCGCCTGTGGTGACTCCATACAGACGAAAACATGCGAATAGAAGGCGTGTTCCCATGGGATGAGCTGCCTCAGAGGACATCATCAAGACATCACAAGAGGCAAAAACAGCGTCTATTAGCTGATTTTATAGGCCTAATGGGCTCAAAAAGCCAGAAAATGATGGATTTTGTCGGTTTGGAAGGCCAGAGAGGCCTTATTTCACAAGGACCAGGCTCAGGGCCGGCCAATAGGTGATGAGAAGCAGCACAATCAGCATGAGGCCCATCAGAGACAGGGAAGCGGCTGCCAGCTTCAGCAATGGCCGATTCAGACGCATGGCCGCAATGAAGAGGTTCATGCCGACCGGCGGTGTGCTGTAGCCGATGGCCAGGTTCGCAAGGAAAATAATGGCTAAATGGACGGGATCAATGCCATAGCGGGCCGCCAGAGGTGCCAGCAGAGGCACGATGACTATGGTGGCCGTGTAAATGTCCATGATGCAGCCGACCACCAGCAAAAAGCCGTTGAGGGCGATCAGGAACAAGATGGGTTGCGTGATGCGGGTCCCCACCCACTCCAGAATCAGCTGCGGGACTTCCTCATCGATCAGGAAATTGGTGATGGCCATACCCATGCCCAGAATCAGCAGCACGCCGCCGACCAGGACCACGGTATCCCGGATGATCAGGCTCAGCCTTCGGATCGGAATCTCCCGGTAAATCAGCACTTCGACCACCATCACATAGGCCGCGGTGATCACGGCCGCCTCGCTGGCCACCAGCACACCGCTATAGATGCCTCCCAGGACCACAAACGGCAGCGGCAACTCCCATTTGGCCTCCCAGAGGGCCTTCCCGAGCTCGCGCAGCACAAAGGGATGGCGAGGAATCTTCGCGCGGACCCCCGCCCAGATGCCGTAGGCACAGAGGACGCTGACGGCCAGCAATCCGGGCAGGATACCGGCACGGAACAGGGCATCGATGGTGACCTCGCCCGAGATCGGCTGCGCGATGATGGCATACAGAATCAGGGGCAGACTCGGGACGAACAGGACCCCCATGTTCCCCCCGCTGGTAACCAGTCCTAATGCAGCCTTTTCATGATAACCGTCCTTGAGCAGTGCGGGCAGCAACAAGCCACCCAGGGCCACAATGGTGACACCGGAGGCGCCGGTAAAAGCTGTCATGAAGGTACAGGTGACGATGCAGACCATCGCCAGGCCACCGGGCATCCATCCGAAGGCTACCCGTGTGATGCGCAACAGGCGTTCCGAGGCGCGGCTCCCCGCGAGAACATACCCCGCGAGCGCAAACATCGGCAGCGCCTGCAGCATCGGCATGCTGGTTAGACGCGTCAGTTCGCTGATCACAACCGAAAAGTCGATGCCGCTGTACTGATAGGCCAGCATCGACAATGCTCCAAAGACCACAAACATCGGTACGCCCAGCAGGGCGAAAGCGATTACAAACCATGTCATGAGGGCACCCTCCCCTCACCCGGCAGGCATTCTTCATCCTTGTTCGGAGCCAACCAGGCCACCGGGACCACCGCCCGAACGGCAAAACGAAAGGCCATCAGCCAAAAGGCGATGGGAATCACCATGAAATGCTTCCACAGTGGAATATCCAGCAGCATGCCGATATCCATTTCGCGCTGGAAACCAATATAGCGCCCGGCCGCCCAGGCCAGCAGGCCACAAATCACAGCCGAAAACAGCGAAATCAAGCGCGTTAACCAGGCGGCGGCGCGTTTGGGCAGCAGTGCGGCAGCCAGATCAATCGACAGATGGCGGCCCAGACCGGCGGCGGCGAGAGCCCCGAGCAACGTCAGCCAGAGCAAGGCCATGCCCAGCAGGGGTTCGGCCCAGTTCAGGCCGGTATGCCAGACATTCCGCAACAAAATCTGCAGGGCGGCCAAGAGGACCATCCCAGTGACCAGAATGGTGAGGAATGCCCGCTCCAGCCAATCGATTATCCCCGACAAGCGTCGAAAGATGCATTCCGCCCATCTGCTCATTGACCGCGGACTTTCTGAAGGGATAGCTGAAGGCGATCCCATGCCTCATTAGAGAACACGGTGCCTTTCACGGCTTCGAGCGCCTGTGCTGCGATCTGCTGGAATTCGGCGAGGGCAACGGGCGAGGCCTCGATGGCCACGACGCCCTGCCCCTGCATATATTCCAGCGCTTCAATGTCGCTCTTGCGCACTTTGGGCGTCAACAGGCGACAATGCTTGTCAAAGGCTCCTTTGACAATGCCCTGTTGCTCCGGGGTCATTTTATCCCACGCGACAGACGAGATAAAGACCCCGCCAATGGAATAGCTCAGGCGAAGCGTGTTGTACGATCTGACTTTGGTATGCCACTGGACCGCTACCGCGGCCGTGGGAGGGCCGAAAACGGTCTCGAGCGAACCGGTCTGGAGCGAGGTCAGCACATCGGTGATATTCGCCGGGATCGTGGCAATGTTTCCCGCTTTGAAGAGTTCCATCAGCATGGGGGAATCCGGTCCCCATACCTTGGTTGTACGCAGCTCGTCCAGGCTGTTCACGGGCTTCATGCTATACGCATACGAAAATCCGACTTCCGTCCAGGCAATGGCCTCATAGCCATTCTGACGGGCGCTGGCTTCCAATGTGGGAAGCATCATCTCCAACACCTGATCGACTTCCTGATAGTTCATAAAGACCATCGGAAACATCAATGCGCGGGCATCGGGGCAGATCCGTCCGATGGCATAGCCCATAAACCCGCCGCCCTGGAGCTGGCCCGTTTTGATTTTGAAGAGAACATCCTTTTCGGCGCCCATGATTCCGCCGGGATAGATTTTCACCTTCACCGCGCCATCCGTAGCCGCATTGACTTCTTCTTTCGCCGCATCCAGCGCCTGCATCCAGATGCTGCCTTCGGGCGCCATCGTCGCGAGCTTCAGACGCACGGGGCCTGCCCCCACGGTGGCGGCGAGGCACAGGAGCAGGCATCCGGCGAGCCCCAGTTGTTTCAGATTCATCTTCATGTGATCCCTTTCTTCAAAACAAATCGTCTGTTTGATCCAGCAGCGCCTTCGCGCGTTTCTGGGCCACGGCATTCATCAACGTATATTCACGGGTGTCGGGCTCGGCTTCAAGCACGTCGTTCAAGGTGATCTCAAATAGGTCCTGGTCAAAGGCATACCGGGCGTAGAATTCGGCGAAACTGACACGGGGCAGCAGATATTCGGGGCCGGCGATCTCAATGGCCGTTTCAAAATGGGTCTTCGCTTTCTCGAGATCGCGTCCACCTCCCAGCGGAAGCACCGTATAATAGATGCCGTAGAACAGCTCGACGCCGCCTTCCCGGATGCCGGGGTCCAGTTCCTGAATCCGCGCCATCATCGCCATCACTTTGGGCATTTCCCCCAACGCGGCCGGCGAATCCGAGCTGGCAATGATCCACATTACCCAAGAAGAGGCCGTGGTGAAAAGTGCGGGCGCATCTTTCTTCTTAAAGGTCAGAAGGGAGGCCTCGAACTCCTCCTGCGTACCCTCCAGAGCCTTGGCAAAGCGTTTGTTCCTGGACAGCGCAAGCAACCCGTAGGTTTTGGCCTTGAGATACATGATTTTGCTTCGCTTTTTCTCAGATTTGTCTACAAACCCGGTGGCATAGGCCATTTGGGCATCGGCGGCAGCCAACAACACTGCGGGATTCTCCGGATGAGCCTCGGCCATGGCATCGAGCATCAGAAGGAATGCGGGAGCCCCGTCACGGACCAGATCCACGTCATTCTGGAGCATGAGACCCTCCGACAGCTGGGTGGCCATCGGCGTGATCATCTTAGCGGCGCCTTTTCGCACCAGCACACACCCACTCTGCAGCAAACAGGTGAGCAGAAATGCGGCGGCAACAATCCATTTGATTTGATGGCTCATAAGTTCACCTACTTACTATCCATAACGACGACGAACAAGCAAAACCTAGGCATCCAGCAGGCCTGGGAAGGCCGCACGAACGCGCTCAATGCTTCCCTCTGGAACGGATTTGGCACGAATCACCTGCAATAGGGCCAGGACATCCTCTCCCGATACCTGAAAGGATTCGCTTTTGCCCTTCAGCCGTTTCCGGGCCGTGCGATAGGTCAAGGCTCGAGGCGCAGGCTTTTTCGGATTCTGGAGGGCCGTCAGGGCATTATCCCAGGCCTCGCGCTCTTCTCCAGGAGGCACCGACAGAGCTTTTTTGCAGATGGCCTTGGCCTTGGCCCAGCTGATTTTCCCCTCCTCCAGGAGGCGTCGGACCCGCGCATCCATCCCGGGTGCATAACGAAGAATGTCCTCCACCCAGGATACATTCTTATCGATGAACTGCGAGATACGCTGTTTGTCCCAGTTGGCATTGGCCATGAAAATGATGGCATCGAAATAGTCGGTGATCCGCGCATTCAGGCGGTCCGCATTCAATTTCAGGTTCAAGGCCTGGATTTCATCGAGTTCGCCATGGACCACGCGCACATCGATCCGATCAAAATAGCCCGGCTGAGCCGCCCGGATGCGGCGAATGGCATTGTGGCGATGAAAGCCCCCCACCAGATAGAATTCGCCCGGGTTCCGCTCCCAAACCACAATCGGCTCCAGCAGTCCGTTGCGCAGGATATCTTCGGCATAATGCGCCACTTTTGCCTCGTTCAAAGGCCGGTGATTGGCCACAGAGGGGTGCAGATGAACCTGTTCAAAGGCCACATAATCAAATCGTTTGGTCGTCAGCATGAAATTCCTTTTCGGGGTTGGGATTCGGCGAACTGTAGCGAATTGCCCCGCGCGACGAAGCCTTTTTTTACTTTTCGCTTCTCCCGGATGCTTTCATCTTTACTCAACCCCCTCTCCATAGGTACAACATCCCCTTTGACCCAAGGAGACTGACTGATGAAATTGAAAAGCGGGATGAGCATTGTCGAAGTCTCGATTGTGCTCGCCATCCTGGTCCTGTTGGCGGCCATCTCTCTGCCCGCCTTCTTTCATAATCAGAAAAAAGCGCGGGAGGCACGCTGCGCCATCAACCTCGACGCCCTCTCCATCGCCTGCAAAAACTTTGCCTTGGAAGAAGGCGGCTTCCCCGACAGCCTCGAGAGCCTGATCCCCATCTATCTGGAGGAAGTGCCCCGATGCCCCTCCGGTGGCATCTATATGCTCGGGACCCCTGAAGGGGATCCGCCCACCTGCTCTATTTCCACCCATCACCTATGACCCTCTGGAGATCCTGATGACACAAGCAAAATACAAAAGAATTCTATTGAAGCTCAGTGGCGAAGTGCTGCGGGACAATGAATCCGGCGATTGCCTATCCGATTCCATTCTGGCGCAGATGGCCAACCAGATCAAAGAACTCCGCGAGATGGACGTGCAGGTCGGCGTCGTCATCGGCGGCGGCAACATTTTCCGCGGCATGAAGGGACAGGATCGCGGGTTCGGGCGCGCTCATGGCGACAACATGGGCATGTTGGCCACCCTCATCAACAGTCTCGCGCTGCAATCTGCCCTGGAAGCTGCCGGCATTCCCGCCAAGGCGCTCTCCGCCACGGCCATGCCGGCCATCGTGGAGCTATTCACGTTCCGCCGGGCCATCGACCTGCTCGAAGCGGGCACCGTGGTCATCATCGGCGGCGGCACCGGAAGCCCCTTTTTCACCACCGACAGTGCTGCGGCCTTGCGGGCTGCCGAAATCGGCGCCGATGTCCTGCTCAAGGCCACCAAGGTCGATGGCATCTACGATTCCGACCCCATGAAAAACCCCGAGGCCGTCAAATTTGACCGCCTGACCTATTCGGAGGCGCTGGCCCGACGTCTGAAAGTGATGGACGCCGCCGCGTTTTCCCTTTGCATGGACAACGAAATTCCTATACTGGTTTTTGATTTCTTTAAGAGCGGTGAACTATTGCGCGTGGTGCGCGGCGAAAAGGTCGGCACCCTGGTCACCTCTTAATTTGAATCGAAAGGAAACTTATGTACGACTCTTCTGACGACATCCTCCTCGAAGCCGACGACAAAATGGGAAAATCTCTGGACCACCTGCAACAGGGACTGACCGGGCTGCGGACCGGAAAAGCTTCTCCCAGCCTAGTGGATCAGATCACGGTGGACTGCTATGGTGCCCAGACCCGTCTGAAGCAGATGGCGATGATCAGCACACCGGAGCCCCGCCTCATCGTGATCAAGCCGTTCGACCCGTCTTCGCTTCCGGCCATCGAAAAGGCCATTCATGCGGCCAACATCGGAGTCAGCCCGCTGAATGATGGCCGTCTGATCCGGGTGCCGATTCCGGAACTGAGTGAAGAACGCCGCAAAGACCTGACCAAGGTCGCCAGCCGTCTGGGTGAAGAAACCCGCGTCGCCATCCGGGCCATTCGCCGCGAGGCCAACGATGCGGTCAAGGCCATGGAGAAAGCCTCCTCCATTAGTGAGGATGATCGGGATCGCGCGCTGGCCGAGATTCAGAAATACACCGACACCTTCGGCAAGAAGGTGGACGAAATGGTGTCGGCCAAAGAAAAAGACATCATGGCCGTCTAGCGGTCATGTCTTCTTCCCTGCGCAAATCCCCCTTGCGCCATCTGGTTTGGATTCTTCCTCTCCTGGCGCTGGACTTCACTCTCTTCCGCTGGCTCGCGCTGCGATCCGGCGGATGCGCCATGCTGCCCCCGGCCGCGCCGCTGGCCGTGTCGGTCGTGGAAGAAGTCGTCCCCGAAGAACCGCCGCCGCCCCCACCGCCCGTGTGGCAGCGGATGGTCACCCCCACCCCGCAGCAGAACCTCCTGAACCCGGATACGCCCGGCGTCCTGCAGCCCACCGGTTCCGGCCGTCTTATTTCGGCCAAGTTCGGCTCCACCCGCACCGTCTCCCGCAAAGGTCACCTTCGGGCCTCGTTTCATGAGGGCGTCGACATCGCCGCCACGGAACGCGACCGGAAAGGCGAAGCCCTCGATGCCATCTTTGCGGTCGCAGAAGGTCGCGTCGCTTTTGTGAACTCCAGCGGGGGCAGCTCCACCTATGGCAAATATGTGGTGCTGGAGCATCCCGATCCCACCCTGGGCGAAATTCCCCAGCGGGACGGTACCGTGAAGATCGCGAGTGCCTACACCCTGTATGCCCATATGGCTGACATCCGCTTCGGAATCCGGCGGGGCCAGACGGTTTCGCCCGGCGACATCCTGGGAACCATGGGGCACTCCAGCAGCACCCGCCCACCCATTCCACGCAGCCGGAGCCACCTGCACTGGGAAATCGGCCTTCTGCTCAACTCCCGCTTTGAACGGAAAAGCCGTGAAGAAAAAATGATACCGGACTTCGGCAACTATAATGGTCAAAATCTGTTCGGGATCGATCCCCTGGATTTCTTTGCCCACCAATCAAGCGACCCGGGTCTGACAATGGGGTCCTATCTCGCGCAACTTCCCCCGGCCTGCGAAGTCATCCTGCGCGGAAAAACCCCTAACTTTTTCAAGCGCTATCCCGCCCTCTGGGAAGGGGAGCCCCATGAGGACGGCCCACTTCTTCTGGCCCTCTCGGAATCTGGAATCCCCATCTCCGGCCGCAACGCCAATGCCGCCGAAATCAAAAAACTGGGCAACCAGCGACAGGCCGTCTTCCGGGTCTTTTCGGATGTCCTAGGGCGCAACGGACGAGGCTATCTGACCCGCAGTCAGGGCCGATGGAAATTTTCGGCCAAGGGATTGCGCTGGAGTGAGATTCTGTTTTACTGATGCCCTCTTCTCCCCCCTTTTGCATCCGCTTTCTTATTGGGTTTGACATCGCTTGCGCTTTGCACCACAATGCGCTCACTAACGTTTTTGGAGGATACTATGGCTAAATTGTTGAAGCCGCTTGTTGTGATCGTATTGTTACTCGGTATTGCCGCCCTTTGCCTTCAGGCAATCTGGCTGTTCCCGCAGCGCACACTGATTAAAGCTCGCACCCAGAATCTCGAAACGGGCATCGGAACCGTAGTTGCCACCCTGAAAGGGTCTCTTCCTGAAGAAACTCAGCAGGCTCTCCCCTTCGCAGTGAGCCGGCTCCAAATCGGCGTCAAGGATGATCTCCCGGTTCTTGGGCGTGAGCTCAAGAAAGCCGATCAGGTCGCCAAGGCCGTCCTGCAGGGCTGGGACGACACCAAAACCGATTTGGAAAACACCCGTCAGGATCTCGAGAACACCCGCGCGGAACTGGAAAATACCAAAGCGCAGCTCGAAGATGCCCGCACCGAAATCGTGCAGCTCAATGACACCCTTCGCACCAAGAACGAAGAACTCGAAGAGAAGAGCAACCTGATTGCCACCCTTGAGGATGAAAAAGCCACACTGGAAAGTCAGCAAGAAGACCTGACCGCGCAGATTGAAACCCTTCAAGACGATATGGCCCAATTGGAAGAAGAAAAGAATTCCATCGAAATGCAACTTGAGAAGTGTGACCGGGAACGCGACAAAACCATCACCATGCCGGTCGGCACCACAGCCAAGATCGTCTATGCGAATGCCGACTGGAACTTCGTTGTCATCGATATCGGCTCCAATCAGGGCGCACAGAGCACAGCTGAAATGATCATCTACCGCGGCGACAACATGATCGGCAAGATCCGCATCAGTGCGGTCCGCAACGATGTATCCATCGCCGAAGTCATCACCGATTTCCAGCAGGACACCATCGAGGAGGGCGACTATGTTCTCTACTAAAGGCCTTGCGGGCATGACCCTGGTTGCGGTTGTACTCTTTGCCGCTGTCGTGACCCTTCAGGTGATGGAGCTCAACCATTACTCAGCTCTCCCGTCCATCTGGCCATGACCCGTTGGAACTGGCTTTTGACTGTGCTCGCGATGGGACTCATTGCCCTCGCCTGTGCCGGATGTGCCTCCCCGGATGCCGAATCGGACCTTCCGTGGAACATGACCCAGCCATGGGAAAGTGCCCCGTCCATGCCGTTTAGCGGTAGCGGCAACAGCTTTTGACCGGACCCCGGCCAAACAAAAACCGGAAAGGATTTCCTTTCCGGTTTTTTGTGCCCTACAGACTGAAGGGCTTTGGGATCTCGGGGTCCTCGCCCAGCTCGGGTGGAGGCTTCGCTCGAAAGTGAGGGCAGGTGTCGGTGGCCTCCACTTCGCAGTGATGCAATGCGCAACGCTGCAGAAAGGGGTTGATCACATATTCCGCACAGTACCGGCACATCCGCCCCTTCTCGTCTTCATTGAAGATTTTCACGGCCCGGGGCCGGTCCACCTCGGTAAAGACCTGAGGCGTCCGGCTTCCTATGAAGTCGATCTCCTCCTCCGATCCAAACTCGTGGGAGCACAGCGCACAGCTCAGAATTTCCCCCACCGCCGTGAATCCCTCATACTTCGTCTTGCGCGACAGCCATGACTCCCGCCCGCAGGCGGGACATTGAATTTCGATTTTCTTGGGCCCCGGCGTTTTCATTTCAAAAGAAAAGCTTGGCGACCCTCAGGATCCCCTGCTTCCACGGCACGCGGTGCGACACCCCGCTGGCATTCTCGAACTGGTCCAGATGCTCAACATACCAACGATAATTCCGGACCAGGGCTTCCTTGTTCGAAAAGCGCGGCTGGAACCCGAGGAACTTCTCCGCCTTGTCGATACTCACAAAAGAATCCTGGCTGGCCGTTTCATACACCCATTTGTAGAGCGGTGAAAGCTTGAGCATTTCCAGAAAGCGAAGCGTCCAGATCATCGGCTTCGCAGGGAATCCGTGAATCTTCTTTCCATGGCCGGCATCATCCAGTACGGCCTGGTAGTCCTCCTGCATCGTCGTAAATTCTTTGGCCCCGATGTTGAAGGTGTCATTCACCGTGGCGGCATCCAGTGTCAGGGTGAGCCAGATCGACTCACACAGATCCTCCACATCGAGGAGTTGATAGCGGTTGTGACCGTTCCCGATCATCGGGAAGCCATGTCCGGTATAGGCCCAGTCATAGAACAGCGCAAAGACGCCCAAACGCTCGGGCCCCACAAACGACTTGGGGCGGATGATCGGCACACACATGCCGTTGTCGCGAAATTGCAGGCACACCTCTTCGGCCTCGATCTTGGCTCGCCCGTATGGACCCACGCCAATCATCTCGTCGTCTTCCCGCAAGGGATGATGATCGGGAATGCCATAGACCGCGGTGCTGGAGATCATTACAAAGCGCTTCACCCCGGCCTTCTCGGCCGCCGCCAGCAATGTGCGTGTCCCTTCGATATCCGTCGTGAGGATATCTTCCTCGGAATAGAGCGGAAGCGCTGCCGCGGTGTGAACCACCCACTCCACGCCTTCCATCGCCTTCGCAACACAGGCTTCATCCCGGATGTCGCCTGTACAGACATCCACACGGTCCTTCTCCGGATAATCAAACGCAGCCAGGTCCAAAGAGCGGATCTCGGTGACGCCTTTGCTCATCAGATGGCGGATCAGGTTGATCCCGAGAAATCCACCGCCGCCGGTCACCAATACTCTGCCTGAAATTGTATCGCTCATATGCTCTCCTAAATTCCCGTTTGTACATATCCCTGAAAGGTGCGCTCGTCAACTATTCACCTTTCACTCGAAAAAATCCTGTAGCATCTGATGGCAGCGTAAATATCTGTTCGGACCAAGGCCTGATTTCACGCACCCAGTTGGTGATCGCAGCCCATCCATTCGTCAGCCCCTCAGACTGCTCCACGGAATAGGTTGTGCCCCGATACACAGGGAATGCTATGTCCCGGTCGGACAACGTCATATTCTGGGGCAGGTACCCGTTCGGTTCCTCGCGCACATCAAGCAGAAACCGGTATATATACGCTAAACGCGAAGCCCAGGCGGTTTCGTTGTGCTCTTGCCCGCAGCCGACCATGAAACGTAAGTCGCAGTTGGGCACGTAGCCGAACCCAAGCAAATCCCAATAGAGTTCCAGATTGGACTGATACAGGAGTGTATCGCCAATGGCGATGTCCCCACCTTCATTGCCCACGTCCATCACCCGTGCATCGTGCGGCTGCTCCACCGCCAGCCACTCCATATAGTTCGGGCAGAAGTTTGTGTCATAGACACCTGATAACGCCCCCACCAGCCCAAACACATTGGTCCATGTGCCCAGATACATGGCCAGCAATCCGCCTGACGAGGATCCAATGCACCCTGTGTTTTCCCGGTTGTTCTTCGTGCGATAGTGCGAATCGATTGTGGGGCGCACATTGTGGATCAGATAGTCCGCATAGAGATCGGCCCGCCCCTGATGCCCGTCATACCAGTCCATGTGCGGCAGATATTCCACCGTACGCTCCGCTCCCGACGGAACCCCCACCACGATTGTTTCGCGCATCCGTCCGCCCCGGATTTCCTCATCGGCCGTCGTATCCGCATACCAGCATCCGTACGTCCCACCGGGGAAAAATACATTCTCGCCGTCGCTCATATACACCACCGGATAGCTCCGGTCCGGATTCTCATCATAGCCTCTGGGCACATAGATGCGAATGTCTCTCCCCGCCACCCCGACGACGGAAGACCCCACATTGGTGCCCACTACGCGGCTGACCGCCACACCGTTGGATGGCGGCACATAGTTGAACACCTGCCGGTCGCGCACCACCATGGCATCCAGCGGCGTCCAATAGTCGTTCATGTCCCAGGCGCCTTCCCAGGTATCCGCTCCGTCACGAAGCCCATTGAAGGTGAAGCGCATCCACGCCCCTTCTTCCCCCACCCCTTCCGCCACGTGCCGCCACTCGCCCGAACGAAACCCTTGTCCGGCCACAGTCATGCCCACCGTTTGCCACGTGCCCGTCGCGTTGAAATCGGCCGATGACAGCAGCGAATAGCGTAGATTAACGTTGGTCATATCAGACCAAAACTCAATCCGCTTGCCCGTGAACGGTGCATCCGGTCCCACCGGGACCTGCATCTGCAGGTTGTTCCCGTCCCCCTCAGGCCACCATTCCACTTGGTTTTCGCTGTCGCAGATGGATTCAGGCGCTGTCAGCCGCTTCACGAATTTGTACTCCAACGCCGTCCCGGCCAGCACCCCGATGTCCCCCCACCAGACATCGCCCTCCGACCACACCAGCTTCACCGCATGCGCCGGATCCCATGACCCCACATCCGGATGGTTTCCGACCACAAACCACTCGTTACCCAGACCGGCGTCATTGGTAATCGCAAAATGTATCGGCACGCGCAAAGGATTTGCAGAAAACCCTGAAAGGGCTCCCCACGCGATACAGACCAAAAATACAAGCGTTTGTTTCATTGTGATTCCTTACCCGGCCTCATAGTCTCAGCAGTGCGGATTGAAATACGGCTTCGACCTCGAGAGTGCGAAGGCAGGCCAGATCTTCCCGGGCGCAGCTGCGGGAATGACAGGGCCGACAGTCCAGCCCAGGTTGTGTGACTACGTGATCGAGTTGATGGTACGGGCCGGTACGGGCCGGATCGGTCGCGCCGAAGATCGCCACCAGCGGCACACCCATGGCATCGGCCCAATGCATGGGGCCGGAGTCCACGGTGATGAGTAGATCCATTTCTTTCAACACCGAACAAAGCCCCACAAGATCCGTCCGGCCGCACAAGTTGTGGGCGCCAGGGCCGATCTGCCGGGCCATCGTCGCCCCGGCTACCTCATTCTCGCGCGCCCCCAGGATAGAGATGCGACACCCCATCTCTTTGGCCAGACGGCGTCCCACCTCCACAAACTTCTCTGCAGGCCAATCCTTGGTGATCCATCGGGAAAACGGAGCAAAGGCAACATGCGGTCCGGGCCGACCGTCGCTCTCCGCATCTGGGAAATGAAAATGCAGATCCGAAGGAATGTCCTCCCCGGGAGCAATCAGATCCACCACATTCATCAATTCGTCAACGGCATGCTGGCGGGGGCCCACAGGCCGGGGCGGCTGGGCCTGGTAGACGTGATGCGCTCCCTCCCTCGCCCATGCGGGACCGATGCGCCGGTCTCCTCGCGCCAGACGCGCGACCAGCGCGCTTTTTAGGAGCCCCTGCAGATCCACAATGACATCGTATTTGTGACGCCGGAGCGCGCGCAGAAATAGGAATCCATTCCGCAGGACGGCACGGCGGGGAAAAGAAATGATGCGGTTCACATCGGAACAGCACTTCAACAGTCCTGCATATTCCGACTGGGTCACCCAGTCGATGTCCGCACCCGTCCGCTCCTTCAAGGCGCGGACCGCCGGGAGTGCATGAGCGATATCACCCAGGGAACTCAACTTGATGACCAGGATGCGCTTCATGAGTTCGGTTTGGAGAGAATTTCCTCAACGCGTTTGATTTTCAAGGCTTTTCCCGTGAGCGGATCGACCGTCACCAGCGCGCCATGAAGACGCACATCCCCGCTGGCAATTTCAAACTTAGAAGGCATCCCGCTGATAAAGCGCGACAGAATGGCTTCCGTGGTCCGCCCGATCACGGAATCACATGGACCTGTCATGCCCAGGTCGGTCATGTAGGCGGTTCCCTTGGCCGTCACGGCTTCATCGGCGGTCTGAATATGCGTATGGGTTCCCAACACCGCGGTAACCCGGCCATCCAGGAACTTGCCCATCGCCACTTTCTCGCTGGTGGCCTCGGCATGCATATCCACCAGAATGGGCCGACGCGGGGTTCCGTTCTTTTTGAGCCACTGATCGATCGTCCGGAACGGACAGTCCGCAGTGGAATTCATAAACGTCCGCCCCATCAACTGGACAATCGTTACCGGACCCGTCGGGGTTTGAAGGGTGGTTTCCCCGTTACCGGGGCATCCGGGAGGCAGGTTCAGAGCCCGGACCATGCGCGGCTCACGATCATAATACGGGAGAGACTCCTTTTGATCCCACACATGATCGCCCATCGTCAGCGCATCGGCTCCGCCAGAAAACAGTTCCTCGGCCAATCTGGAGGTGATGCCTCGGCCCGCCGCACTGTTCTCCGCATTGGCGATGACCAGATCCGCACGGCCCTCGGCCTTGTAGCGCGTCGCGATGCGCGCCATGGCCATACGGCCAGGCCCACCCACAATGTCACCGATAAACAAAATTTTCATTTTTCCAGCCATTTCTTTTTGCGCCCGGTCATCGGGCGTATTCCACACAACGCGTTTCGCGAATCACCGTCACTTTGATTTGTCCGGGATAGTCCAAATGCTCTTCAATCCGCTTCGACAGGTTCCGGGCAAGTTGAATGGCGGCCTGATCATCAATCGATGTCGGCTCGACAAAGATGCGGAGTTCGCGCCCGGCCTGCATGGCCAGGCTGCGCACCACCCCCGGTTCGCCCTTTGCGATGTCCTCCAACGCTTCCATCCGATTGAGAAAGTGCTCGGTCGTATCGGCACGAGCACCGGGTCTCGACGCTGTAATTGCATCGGCTGTCGCCACCAGCGCGGCATAGGCGCTGTCGGCCTCCGCTTCTCCGTGATGAGCGCGCACGGCGTTGACCAAGATTTCGCTCTCTCCGGCTTTTCGCAGCAGGTCCGCACCGATTTCGGCATGGCTCCCCTGCACTTCATGATCCACGGCCTTGCCGATGTCATGGAGGAGCGCGGCCCGTTTGGCAAGGGTCGGGTCCAGCCCGATTTCGGGTGCCATCAAGCCAGCTAGGTGCGCGGCTTCCACAGAATGCCGAAGCACGTTCTGGGAGTAGCTCGTCCGGAATTTCAGGCGGCCCAGCAAGCGGAGCAGATCCAAGGGCACCCGTTGGAGGCGCAGGGATTCCACCGCTTCCTCTCCCGCCTGCAGAATCAAATCGTCCAGCTCCGCCGTGACCTTATCCGCCATTTCTTCAATCCGGACCGGATTGATCCGCCCATCCAGCATCAGGCGCTCCAGGACCACCTTGGCAATTTCCCGGCGGATGGGATCAAATGAGGATAACACCACCACTTCCGGGGAATCATCAATAATGAGCGTGACCCCTGTCGCCATTTCCAGGGCACGAATATTGCGCCCCTCCCGGCCGATAATCCGCCCCTTCATCCCCTCGCTCGGCAAATGAAGCGGGATCGTAGTGACATCCGACACCTGATCGACCGCCACCCGCTGAATGGCTGTCGTCACAATTCCACGTGCCTTTGACTCGGCCGTGGCCCGGGCATCTTCCTGGGATTTCCGGATCAATGCCGCGCTCTCATCTGTCAGTTCATTTTCCAATTGAGCCAGCAGTTCTTCCCGGGCCTGATCCGCCGTCAGATGGGCCAGCGCCTCCAAACGGCCCCGTTCCTCGGAGATCAGGGTCTCCAGAGCTTCCCGGTCAGCCGCCGTGGTCGCGCGCGCCTCTTCCAGGGTCTGCGCACGGAGATCCAGTGCCTGAGCCCGTTCTTCCAGTCGCTCTTCCTCCCGCTCCATTCGTTCATCGCGTTTGGAAAGACGATCGGCTGCCGTGGAAAGAACCTGTTGGCGGGTATGCAGTTCCTGCTCGGCCTTCTCGCGGGTACGCATCAGCTCATCGCGGGAGATCAGTTCGGCTTCCTTCCGCAGCACATCCGCATCGCGCTGGGCATTGCGCAACACATCGCCTGCAGCGCGATTTGCCGCTGCATCGCGTAATCGCACAAACAGCGCATAACCGAACCCGCCGATCAGCGCGAACCCCACTGCAGTCAGCGTAGGCCATAACCATTCCAGAAACATCTTCTTACCCTGTCAATCGTTCCAGCTTTGCCGCCGCATCCGAGGCGAAAAGCGTTCGTTTTTCTGTCACCACCATATCCATCCGGACATCGTGGGGTTCCATGGGAACCGCCTCCAGCAGGCGGTTTTCATAACAGAGTCCGATCAGAAGCGCCGGACTCTCTTCAAGCAGCCGATCAAAATGGCCCCGCCCGTGCCCCAGACGTCCGCCTTGCGCATCAAAGGCAACACCCGGCACCACAATAACCCGCAACTCCTCTGTCAGGGCCTCTTCGGACAACGCCGGCTCACGGATTCCGTGCGCGCCCTGCGTCCAGCGGGTTTCCGCCGTCACCCAGCCCCAGCCATAGATCTGTCGACGACGTACCGGTACGGCAATCCGAGCTCCACGCGCCTGCAGGTCAGCCAGCAGGATTGAAGTCTTCGGTTCGCGTGCGGTCGCCATATAGACGCCCACCTGAAAGCCCATGGGCCACCACTCCTGAGCGATCAGACGCTGCTGAATCGCATCAGAGGCCCCGCGAGGAGCCGGCTTCCCGCTTACCCGATCACGTATTCCTTGTTTCATGGGGTCAGACTCCGCAAATCATAGGCTTCCGGGGGACGGGAGGGACGCCCCTTCTCATTCACAATGCACCAATGCACATTCGCCTCTGCAATCACGGTGTCCCCCCGGCGGATCACCTGACGCATCACACCGCTGACCCGGCGCAGGAGGGCCGGCTCGCTTTCAATCGTCAGATCCTCATCACTGAACGCTGGAGATCGATAAGATACATCCACGCGAGACACATAGGTGAAAAAACCCGCTTTCATCAGACCGGGATAGTCATACCCCGCTTCCTGCAGATAGCGCGTCCGGGCAACCTCCAGATAGTTGATATAAACCGCATGGTTCACATGACCATACGAGTCGCACTCGTAGGAGCGGACCTTTAATGATATCGCGTGTTTCATAGCGGCGTATCCTACCACTCCCCCGCGCCCCCTGCAAGCCGCCCCCAAAGGGGTTTCACCGGTTCCCGCCTGAAGAAAACTGTCTCAGGAGCGTGTATTCCGCTCCGTGATACGGGCAATGCCATGAAGGGTCAAATCAGGGACCACAGGGATCTTCAGCCCGGCATCATGCATCACAGTTTTGGCCCAGCCGCCGGTCGCGCACAGGAAGGGATCCTTCTTGCCGCAGACTTTACTGAGCTGCCACAGGATTTCGGTGACCATCCCGCGATAGCCCCAACGGGCGCTCAATCGCATCGCTTCTTCTGTGTCGCGCCCTGTTTTCAATTTGATCCCCCCGGGCTTCAGCCGGGGCAGCTGGGCCGTGCTGCCATGGAGAGCGTCAAACCACATTCCGTAGCCGGGGGCAATCACCCCGCCGGCAAACCCGCGGCGCGGCAGCACCAGATTAAACGTCGTGGCCGTGCCGAAATCGCATGCGATACAGGGAGAGCCGCACAGTTCCGCACCGGCCACCACATCCGCATATCGATCGCAGCCCGTCTGGTCGGGACGCTTCAAATCAACTGGCAAGCCAAAATCAGACGTCGAATTGACCCAATAGACGGGTACCTTCGGAAACGTTTTCTTCGCGAGGCGTTCCCAGGCTTTATTCTGTTTCGGGGCCACAGAGCAGAGACCAATCCGCTCCGGCATTTCGTCGTTGGCCACCCCTTCCAGAATCACAGGCGTCACCTCTTCGATCCGGGCCGAGCGACGGATCTTGTCTCCAGAAAACCACCCCACTGCGGTTCGAGAGTTCCCGATGTTGATTGCCAAAATACTCATAGTTCCGGCTCCTCTTCTCTGGCGCCCGCCTCAAGCCATTCCGCACGGAGTGCGTCAAATGGTTTTTGTCGGATCACCTGCAGAGAGTCTACCACATTCTCCTTCAGAAGGTCGACCTCCATGGGAAACCCTTCCATGCGGCAGGAGGTGGCCGTCGCCTGCAATGCGGCGGGGAAATCCGCGACCTGCTGCCATACATTGATCCCCATGCCCAGCACCGCAAATTCAATCCGGCCTCCCCCAATGAGTGGCTCCACCAATACGCCACAGATTTTCCGGCCCGACGCCAGAATATCATTGGGCCATTTGACTTTCAAATTCGGGATGCCGGCCCTCTGCAAAGCGGTGAACGCGGCCATCCCAGCCACAATCGCGAGCTTCGGGGCATCGGTGGCCGGCCAATCCGGGCGCAGAATCACAGACAGATACAAGCCGGTTCCGGCTGGCGAATCCCAGATCCGTTCCCGTCGCCCCCGCCCCTGGGTCTGGTGACGAGCGATGATCACAGCCCCGTCCGGTGCCCCGGCCAGAGCCCATTCACGGGCGACATCATTGGTGGAGGCCGTTTCGGCAAGCCACCGGCATGGAAAACCCCATTGCATACCGTTGACCCTATTCAAAATCGAGCGCGAGATCCGCCGCTTTCGGCGAGTGGGTCAACGCCCCGATGGAGATCGCGGTGACACCCGCCCGGGCATACTCGCGGACCGTTTCCACCGTGATGCCCCCGGAGGCCTCCGTGTTGCATTTCCCGCTGCAGAGACCGACCGCTTCGGCAATGGTCGCCGGGGACATGTTATCCAGCAGCACCCAGTCGGGCTTCCCGGGCAAGGCTTCCGCCAGCTGTTCGAGCGTGTCCACTTCAATCTCGATCTTCAGCCCCGGATACGCCTCCCGGGCCGCATGAACCGCATCGGCCAGCGTGCCCCGATTCTTTTCGTGCCAGAAGGCCAGATGATTGTCCTTTATGAGAATGGCATCATGCAGCCCCACCCGGTGGTTGGTTCCCCCACCACACTTTACGGCATACTTATCCAGATGACGCAGGCCGGGAACCGTCTTGCGCGTATCCAGGATCAATGTGCCATAGTCCGATACAATCCGGACCAGTTGTGCTGTCGCGGTTGCGATACCGGTCATCCGCTGTAGCAGATTCAATGCCGTACGCTCCGCCGTCAGCAGCGCGCGAGCAGAACCTTCCAGTCGCATCACAGACGCCCCTTCTTCCACGGGCATCCCATCAGAGCGCAGGATTTCAATGCGCAGGTCGGGATCCACCAGCCGAAATACCGCTGCGGCCAGCGGGACGCCGGACAGGACAAGTGCCTGCCGCGCGACAAGGCTGGCTCGTGCCGTCGAGGCTGAATCCACGAGCGAAAGTGTGGTGGCATCTCCCGGGCCGATATCCTCCTCCAACTCGCGGGCCAGCAGGGCACGGATTTCAGGATTCTCTTCTAACGGCAGAATATCTTCACTCATTTTTTCTTCCTCCAGCCGCCCTTGCGGCCTTTTCCAGGATGATACATGATTGGCTTTCGCTTGCGCTGCGGCTCCGATCCTTTGAACGGGTTCTCGGCCTTCTTCAGTTCAAAGACTTGATCTCTCAGCAAGGCGGCCCGTTCATATTCCATGGCATCGGCCGCTTCCGCCATCTCTCGTTCCATTTCCGCGATGACCCGGACCACATCATAGTCCTCCCCGGCCTCGCGTACGACCGTTTCCTCGATCTCCCGGCTCTTCGCCTCCTGAGAGAGCGTCTCCAGGATCGCCTTCTCAATCTTGGTGGGCGTGATGTCATTCGCCAGATTATAGGCTTCCTGGACGCGCCGGCGCTCTGCGGTCAGGTCCATCATCCGTCTCATCGACTTCGTAACCCGGTCGGCATACAGAAGGACCCGTCCCTGCAGGTGGCGTGCGGCCCGGCCCGCGGTCTGGATCAAGGCGGTCTCGCTGCGCAGGAAACCCTCCTTATCCGCATCCAGCACGGCCACCAGCGAAACCTCGGGCAGATCCAGCCCTTCGCGAAGCAGATTGATCCCGATCAGGCAGTCGAATTCCGCCTTGCGCAGACCGCGCAGAATCGCCACGCGATCCAATGCGGTGATATCCGAATGCAGGTACTTCGATCGGATCCCGATATTCTGCAGATAGGCCGACAGATCCTCCGCCGTTTTTTTCGTCAGCGTCGTGACCAGCACCCGCTCTTTCCGTTCGGCGCAAAGGCGCACCTCTTCAATCAGATCGTCCACCTGCCCGGTCAAGGGGCGCACTTCCACCCGCGGATCCAGAATCCCGGTGGGCCGGATCACCTGACGGACCGGCTTGCCGGCCAAACTCGTTTCCAGCGGACCCGGGGTGGCCGATGTGAACAGGACCCGCCCGACCGTCCCCATGAACTCCTCAAAATTCATGGGGCGGTTGTCCAGTGCGGAAGGTAGCCGGAAGCCGTGCTCCACCAGGGTGCGCTTCCGGGCCTGGTCCCCGTTGAACATGCCCCGGACCTGCGGAAGCGTCACATGCGATTCATCGATGACGGTCAGGAAGTCCGGCGGGAAAAAGTCCATCAGCGTCTGGGGTCTCACCCCGGGCGGCCGCCCGGCCAGCGGCCGCGAATAGTTTTCGATGCCACTGCAGTAGCCCACTTCCCGGAGCATTTCCATGTCATAGGTCGTCCGCATCCGCAGGCGCTGGGCTTCCAGCAGTTTGTTCTGCTGCTCCAGTTCGCTCACCCGCGCCTCCATCTCGGCTACGATGCGGTCGATGGCCGGAATGATTCTCTCTGCGGGCATCACAAAATGTTTGGCAGGCGAGATGCTCATATGATCCAGGGTCTGCAGCGTTTTGCCGGTCAGCGGGTCGATCCGGCGCAGACTTTCTATGGTGTCGCCGAATAACTCAACACGAACGCCTTCCTTACTGTAGGACGGAAAGATGTCCAGCGTGTCACCGCGGGCACGAAAGGTCCCCGGCAGGGCTGCCAGATCATTGCGTGTGTATTGCACATCCACAAGACGCTTCATCAGCTTTTCGCGGGCGACCTCCTCACCCACCCGCATGCTGATCAGCATCGCACGATAGTCTTCCGGGGACCCCAGCCCGTAGATGCAGGACACCGAAGCGACAATCACCACATCCTCGCGATTGATCAGTGCATCGGTCGCGGCCAGGCGAAGCCGTTCGATCTCCTCGTTGATGCTGGCATCCTTTTCAATGAAGGTGTCCGTGTGCGGGATGTAGGCTTCCGGCTGATAGTAGTCGTAATAGCTGACAAAGTATTCCACCGCATTGTTCGGAAAGAACTCCTTCAACTCGGAATAGAGCTGTGCCGCCAGCGTCTTGTTATGGGAAATGACCAGCGCGGGCTTGCTCTGCTGCGCGATGATATTGGCCATCGTGAAGGTTTTGCCGGAACCGGTCACGCCTTCCAGCGTCTGGAAGGCCTTCCCGCTTCCGTAGCCCTTCAGGAGTTGCTGAATCGCCGCAGGCTGATCGCCGGTCGGCTTGAAATCCGAAACCAGATCAAAGGTGCCCATGACCGTGCTTCTCCATGCCCAACTAGCTCCAGCGTTCCTTCATCACCGTCTCCCCTAGGGGACGACGAGATCGCGCCCGCGCTTGGGGTTCCACATTCGGGAATCCCAAGGGGGTCATGCCCACGACTTCCACGCCATCGGGCAGATTCAGCGTTTCGCGGAGCGCCGCCGGATCAAAGGCGCCGATCCAGCAGGTTCCGAGGTCCAGTTCCGCGGCGGCCAGCGTGATGTGATCCATGGCAATCGCCCCATCCACCCAGGCATAGTTTTGGCCGTCATAGGGCCGGGTCCAGGCCTCACCGGGCAGAATGCATACCACCAGAATCACCGGTGCCTTCCAAAACCACTCCCGCGCAAAGGCCGTACCCAACGCGCGGCGATTCAGCTCATCCCGGACCACAATGAAACGCCAAGGCTGTTTGTTGCACGCCGACGGAGCCAGATGCCCTGCCTCCAGCACGCGATGCAGTAGATCCTCGGGCACCTCGTCAGGCTTATAGGCCCGGACACTCCGCCGCTTCTCTACCAATTTCAGAAAGTTCTGTTGTGTCATGCCTTACCTTTTTGTGGTGTCGATTCGCCCGCCAAAATTGCCGGACTCTTCGGTATCCTTGGAGTATCCGTCGATGCGGGCCGTGCAAATAGAGCCGTTGATATCCCCCGATACAATCAGATGGGATTCAGGAAAT
This sequence comes from uncultured Verrucomicrobiota bacterium, assembly GCA_964526745.1. Classification (GTDB taxonomy): domain Bacteria; phylum Verrucomicrobiota; class Kiritimatiellia; order CAIQIC01; family Lenti-01; genus Lenti-01. The sequence continues at coordinate 7,599 of CAZGMQ010000021.1, read as the reverse complement.
TCAGGGGTCGCCGGAACGGACTTCACGCAGGAGAAGGTCTGTCCCGACACCTGACCGGTGAGGACTTCGGAGGCCCATAGACCGACGATTTCGACATTCCCACCTGTGATATAGACATTGACCAGGCCAGCATCACAAATGCTGGCGGTGTTGGAACCGGATGTCGGTTCAAAACAGATGTCGTAGTTCCCGCCATAGTTGCCGTCCACGTCTGGATCCGCGCTTCCGCCGCCGCCGCTTCCACCACCGCTATCGGCCAGAGCCAGGGCGCCGCCAATCGCAACCGCGCCGCCCACAATCACCGCCGCCGGGATCAGATACTTCGCTTTGCTGCTTTTGACCTTGGGCGCGGGCGACGGAGCCCGAGTCGCACCGGCGGGCACCGCCTGGCGCTGGGCCTGATAGGCCACCGAGGAGGCGGTCGGAATATCCTTGGGAGCAATCCCGGCTTCCACCAGCTTCACAGTCTGCCAGTCGGTTTCCTGGGTCTCTCCATCCGCATTTTCCGCCTGGATGTAATAGAGCATTTTGGCCCCGGGCCCCATCATGTGGCCCGGGATAGTCCCATACCAGACCCCGGCACCGGAACTCGACATGGGAATCCGGAACGGCGACATTCCGCGGGAGGCCGCATAGAATAGGTATACGGAATCCACGCGACCCCCGGCATCCCGGACTGTCACCCGCACGCCGAGGGGTTTCCCCTTCTCTGCCACCTGAATCGGATCATGCATCAGCGTCGGCACGCCCCATGCTGTGGGCATCCACAGCGCAAGCATCAGCAGAGCCAGCCATTTTTTCAACCTCAAATTGTTCATGTTTTCTCCAACTTTTCCATGGCATGGAAACTATTTTCACGGTTTTTCCATAGTATGGAAAAAATGTTTCCACAGTGTGGAAAACTCCAAGCCGCCGTTCAACTCATCCAGGGCACCCTACCACGAATACCGCACCGTGTAGGTTACAACCGTTTCACCATCCGCAGGCACCGGCACCCGAAATTCAATCGTGCTCGAATCAAACCGGGTATAGGGCAGGCTCTGCGCCGTTATTTTCCAGTTGGCGCAGCGGTACAGCGGCTCGATCACGCGGATCTCAATCGGAGCCTCTTTCCGGTTCCGCAGTTTGATTTCAAAGGACTCGGTCATGGTTTTGGCCGTGGTATCCACAGTGAAATCCATGCGCTTGCGCTCGCCGACCAGATCAAAGGCGTTCCCCATATCCAGCTTCAGCAGCTCGTTCTTCGGCAGATGGTCGATCATGCTTTCGCCGGTAAACTCGCGGCGGCCATCGACGGAATCCGTGCGGTACAGGCGCATGCGGCCCTTGGGCAACGGGACGCCCAGACCATTGGTTTCGCTGTTGGAGACTTCGATGCGAACGCCTATTTTTTTGTCGGCCTGCGTGCCATAGTCAGGGTCCTGATTCACCCCGCGTCCCGGACGCCAGCCAATCAGCGGGTTATACACATAATACCGGTTGCCTTTTACGCCGTTGGCGCGGATGAACTCGACCTGTTTCAGTTCTTTGTTCCGCAGCAGAACCGGGCGAGGCAGCGTATAGAGGTGAAATTCGTCAAAAGAGCGTTCTTCGGGCATCCCGCCAAACTCACCATCATCCATAGCAAAAGCCACACGGGCACTCCTGCGGGTTCTTAGAACCGGCTGCACCTTGGCGACATCGCCGGCAATGAGCTTGATGTCCGCATCTTCAAAGGTCTTTCCGGTGTTGTTCTGGAGGGAAATCCAGCCCGACAAATCGAACTCGTCACTGCCCTCAGCCGGAGCGATGAGGCTGTAGGTGGCCTCCCAGCTCATGCCTTCGGTGATGTAGGCGACTTCAATCGGGCAGTTCCCCGCCTTCTTCGAGGCAATCTGCCAGACCAGAGACGGCTTGAGGAAGGCGGCTGAATCGATGCCCTCAAACTTGGGCTGACCCGGAAGTGAAAAACGAACCGCGCCTTCGGATTCGATAATGGGCTGCTCGGAACCGCCACCGGGCACATAGCCGCTACGGATGATCGTACCGGCAACCTCCTTGACCGTACCGTCCTCACGTTTGTCTTCGAATAGAATTGTCTGGCCTTCGAGCTGATGCATCAGCAGACCCTGCGTGAGCGGATCGTTGACATAGCTCTGTTCCAGAATTTTCACACCGAAGGGTTCTTCGGAGAGTTCCCGCAGCAGAACTGAATCCGGCTCCAAGCGACCCGACATATCCGAAACACGGATCTCGGATACGCCCTCCTGCAACGTCAGGGTGCGGTCCTCCTTCACGGTCGCGAAGTTGTCATTGTAAATGGTGATCTGGGGCCCGGTCGAAGCCAGGGCCATCAACGGAATCAGGGCCAAGAAAAATGCGATTCTTTTCATATGCGTTTCCTTCCGGTTTCCAGTTTAGGGATAGGCGCCGGGCTGGTCGAGCCCGGTCTGCTCCGGCAGGCCGCAGATGATATTCATGTTCTGCAAGGCATTGCTGGCCTGCCCCTTCATCAGATTATCGATATGCGAAATGATGCGCAGCCGGTGGGTGCGTTCATCCACATCCACAGTGAGGTTGCAATAGTTGGTTCCGCGAACATGGACCGTGCCGATGGCCGTATTCTTGTCGTAGAGGCGCACAAACGGGTGGTCGCGATAGAATTCTTCGTAAGCGGCCCAGACTTCGCACAGGGTGATGCCGGGGCGGAGCGTGCCATAGAGGCAGCTCAGGATGCCGCGGCAGACGGGCACCACCTGTGCCGTGAAGGTGACCGGGACCGGTTCTCCAGCCAAAGCTCCGAGCATATGCTCCACTTCCATGACATGCTGGTGACCGCTGAGGCGATAGGCGCCCATGTTTTCGTAGCGGGCCGGATAGTGATGGGCGGCGGACGGCTTCTTGCCGGCGCCGGACACGCCGGTTTTGCAGTCGCAGATCACGCTGGAGAAATCCACGAGCTTGGCGGCGGCCGCCGGGGCCAAGCCGAGGATACAACTCATGGCAAAGCAGCCGGGATTGCCGACCAGGCGCTGATAGTCCCCATAGGCGGCCCGGTTCAGTTCGGGCAGGCCATACACGGTCTGCGGAAGCAGTTCGGGGGCCTTGTGGACAGGGTCCAGGCCGATGCGTTTGGCATATTCGGCATAGGCGGCCGGGGTGTTGAAACGGAAATCGCCGCTGTAGTCGATGACGCGAGCGCCCTTCGCCAGCTCAGCGGCTGCCTGCACCATCCCGACCCCGTCGGGAGTGGAGAAAAACACTACATCGGCGGGCTCCTGCGCTTCGGGCTCATCCGGTGTATGGATTTTGAGATCGCAAAATCCTTTCAGATGCGGATAGAGCGTGCTCATCGGCATGCCGGTCTCGGTAGCGGCCACCAGGGTCTGTATTTCGGTTTCCGGATGCCGGAGGAGGAGTTCCACGATTCCCACTCCACCATAGCCACCACAACCTACGACTTTGACTTTAATCATGATCTTGTTCTCCTCAACTTAAAATGGGATCCAGCACTGGCCGGGCTTCATCGCCGCAATGGCATGGGCCAGTAATTGAATGGTGTGTTCGAGGTCCTTTATGCTGACCATTTCGCTGGGCGTGTGCATATAGCGCAAGGGAATGCTGACGAGCGCGGCGGCTACCCCGGCACGGGAGACCTGAATCGGATCGGCATCGGTCGGTGTGGCACGCCCATCGGCCACGATTTGGACCGAAATCTTTTTGGCTTTGGCGGTTTTCATCAGATGATCGAACAGCACCGGATTCATGTTGGCGCCGCGGGTCAGCACGGGGCCCCCGCCCAACTCGACCTTGCCTTCCCGCTTTTCAGCGGATTCCATCATGGGATGATCGGTGGCAAAAGTGACATCCACTGCAATTCCCACTTCCGGCGCGATGCCGAACGAGGAGGTGATGGCGCCACGGCTCCCGATCTCTTCCTGAACGGTGCCGACGGCATGCACTTCGGCCTTTGATTTCATCGTGGAGAGCATCCGCACGGTTTCCAGTACGACGAAGGCACCGGCCCGGTCATCGAATGCGCGGCCCACCAGAAGGCCGTTGGGCAATTTTTCCACCTCCAGATTCAGGACCATCGGGTCGCCGACCGATACGCGTTTCTCCGCTTCTTTCTGGCTCTTGGCGCCGATGTCGACCCATAGGTCCGTCAGCGGTGTGACCGTTTTGCGGGCGTCGGGCTTCTGCAAATGGATGGGCACCTTGCCCAATACACCCGGTACAACGCCTTTGGCGGTGCGGATGGATACCCGATGACCCTGAGGAATCTGGGGGTCCCACCCGCCAATCGGGGCCACCCAGAGATAGCCGCGGGAGTCAATGAGCGTCACAATGAAACCAATTTCGTCATAGTGCCCAGCCAGCATGATACGCGGTGCCCCACCGGGATTCACCACCACATCCGTATTGCCGTGCACATCGGTGCGCACCTCCGCAGCAAAAGATTGCGCTTCTTCACGATAGATCCGGACGGCATCCCGCTCATATCCGGAAGGCGAGATCGCGGTCATCAGACGCTGTAAAAATTCCTGACTCGTTTTTTTCATTTGATCGGGTCCTTCCGTTGCAGAGGCTCCCGCCAGAACCTCATGGGGACGGCTGGGAGGCCAAAGTGGAGTTGAGTAACATCGAAGGCGGAGGCGCAATCGCTTTCGCTGGACGTGCCACCGGAGCGGGAGTCGCCCGCACCCATCGGGAGGGAGCGGGTGCCACCGGGTGGGCAGACGGAGCCGAAGCCTCCGTCACCACCGCCTTCGGCGGACGGACAAGCGCTGCGGGTGCCGGTGCGGCAGCCGGAACATGTGATGCAACCGGTTGGGGTGCAGGGCCCCAGGCCCGGGCCGCCATCGGGATCGGAGCTGCAGGCGCGACCCCCGGAGCCACAGAACGGGCCACCTGAGTGGGCTTCTGAATCAAGGGCGCGCCCATTTCAACCTTGGCGCGATTCACAACGGCCAGATAGTTCAGGATGCCTTGCGCGATGCCCTGTGCGAGGGTTTCGCGATAGGAAGTCGAAATCAGGCGTTTCTCTTCCTGAGGATTGGAAACGAATCCGCATTCGATGAGCGCGGCAGGCATAGAGGCATTCCGCAGAACAACAAAACGGGCATGTTTGAGACCACGGTCGGTGGCGCGGGTGATTCCCACCACAGACTTATGAATCTGGCTGCCCAGCACCGTATTGGAATGATTGAACCGGTTGTTCATTTTGGCCGGATATTTCCGGTTCAGACGGGATTCCGATGTGGCCGGATAATTTTCGGCGGGAGTGACATAGGTCTCCACCCCCTGGGCGGAACGCGATGCGGCACTGTTGACGTGAATGCTGACAAAGACATCCCCGTTCCCGCGGGAAGCCAGATAGGGACGGTCCTTCAGTGTCCAGAAGCGGTCCTTGTCGCGGGTCATGACGACCCGGACACCGGCCGCCTTGAGATGAGCACGGACCCGGCGGGCGATATCCAGCACCAGATCTTTCTCCTTCGCACCGCTTTTACTCATGGTCCCGGGATCTTTGCCGCCATGGCCAGGATCCAGAACCACCGTGCGCGTCTTCCGGGCTCCGAGGTAGGCCGAGGGGCGGACAATGGGATCCACAATATACTTCGCATCTGCATCGCTGATGGACCACTGGCCACGCACTTTGGTCACCGGCGCATGCAACCAGATCTTACACCCGTTCAGGGTCGCCTCGCGGCCGCTGGCCTTAAACTGAAGGCTGGTATACTGCCCGCGGATCAACAGAGTCTTCTTCCCCTGGACTTTCAGCGGCAGCCCATACATCTTCGCCAGATCCTTGAGCGCCACATAGCGTTTCCCCGCATAGGACACGGCTTTCAGAGTCCGGACCTGCGCCGCCGCGGGGGTCGGCACGGCCATGCACAGGCCGAAAGCCAAAAGGGAGCCTATTCCGATGGAGCGAAACCAGTGCATAAGCGGGGAATCATAAATCACCCCCCCCTCAAAGGCAACCTTTCCATTCTCGGCTCAAGGGCAATTGTCCCCGTACAAACAGCCTCTTGATCCCCATCTGTATATCCGGCACAAGATGTGGCTGGCAATTTGCGATAAAGTTAGTACTGTATTGCGATGAATCAGAAAATTCCAACCATCATTCAAGGCGGCATGGGTGCTGCGGTATCGAATTGGCGTCTGGCGAAAGCGGTTTCCTGGCTGGGCCAATTGGGCGTAGTCGCCGGTACAGCCCTGGATCAAATTCTCTCCCGCCGCCTGCAGGATGGCGACAAGGATGGCCATATTCGCCGGGCTCTGGAGCACTTCCCCTTTCCGCAAGTCGCCCGCCGGATTCTCGACACCCATTTCATCCCGGGTGGACGAGACCCCGAAGCGCCCTATCACACGACAAAGATGCTGACCGTCGAAGGGACGGTTCCCGCAGATGAACTGTGCATCGCTGCCAATTTTGTGGAGATCTTTCTTGCCCGAGAAGGCCACTCCGGCATGGTCGGGATCAACTTCCTCGAAAAGATTCAGATGCCCCATCTGCCCTCTCTCTATGGCGCCATGTTGGCCGGCGTAGCCGTGGTTATCGTCGGCGCCGGAATCCCTATGGAATTCCCCGCCGCGATTGAAGCCCTTGCCGAACATCAGCCGGCGGCTTACACCATCAATGTGGCGGGCGCCCCCAAGGATGAAATCGTGCGGAAGACCCTGGACCCCGCTTCTTTCCTGGAACCGGGGCAAACGCTTCCGTCCATCCCGGCACCGGCCTTTTTACCTATTGTCTCGTCTGACACGTTAGCCACCATGCTGTCACGGCGAATCAAGGGCAATCTGGCTGGATTCATTGTCGAAGAAGCGGTCGCGGGCGGACACAATGCCCCGCCCCGGGGACAGATGCAACTGACAGCGTCCGGTGAACCCATCTATGGGCCGCGCGATGCCATCAAATTGGAATCCTTCCGAAAACTGGGCCTGCCCTTCTGGCTGGCGGGAGCCTATGGATCCCCCGAACGCGTCAAAGAGGCCCTGGCTCAAGGTGCCAGCGGCGTCCAGGTTGGAACTCCTTTTGCCCTATGTATGGAATCGGGCGTGGCCCCGCCTCTCCGCGATGCCCTCATGGCCCAGGCTCTTGCCGGTAAGGCAAAGGTGTTCACCGATGCCAAGGCCTCCCCTACCGGGTTCCCATTCAAGGTGGCCGAACTGGACGGGACACTATCCGAAACCAAGGTCTACGAGCAGCGCCGACGTGTCTGTGATCTGGGTTTTCTGCGTGAAGTCTATCGCAAGCCGGACGGCTCGAATGGCTATCGCTGTGCGGCTGAACCCGAAAAAGCCTATCTGGCCAAAGGCGGCCAACTGGAAGACTGCAAGGGACGCAAATGCCTCTGCAATGCACTGGTCGCCAATATCGGCATGTCGCAAGTGCTCCGGGATGGCACGAAGGAACTGCCGCTGCTCACGCTGGGAGATGACTACGCAACCATCACCCGCTTCTGCAAGGATGGAAATCCGGACTTTACGGCCAGCGACGTGATCGACTACCTGCTCAGCTAGAGCGGTTTCATATTTTCTGTAGCCGTTGTGGCTTGATCGGATGGGGTCACGGGGAGTTGCACCCCGTGACCCTTCCACACCACCGGA
>CAZGMQ010000020.1:34637-48214 GCA_964526745.1 uncultured Verrucomicrobiota bacterium | reverse complement strand
GTGCCAGTATATGGGCTACTTCCACAGATATTGAAGTTAGGTTTGAAAAACCTATGAAACTTTGATCATCACTCTCCACCAGCTTCTTCGACTCATCTTCGGTCAATACATATTTTTTCCATGTATTCATAATCCTCCTTTCTACACATCAGACACATTTGGATTCTCACCCCTTTAGCCTGATCCACATTGCACCGCTAAACGTTCTTCACTGGTTTATCAATGGACTCCGGAGTTCTGCTAAATTGATTGTTCATTTGCACCCCCATTTGTTTATCCGTCGCGCATAGATTTCATACCCCACTCAAATATGCGGGTTACAACGAGGCACTAAAGAACCCCATAATCCAAGTGCAAACGCCACTTGCCCAATGGCCCATGGAGGTTCTTCAGAATGTCCACGATGGCCGGGCTCTTCACTCCAGCCACCCTGTCCTTTTCGTCCAGTCGAGGACGATGCAGCATCATGACGATATCGACATCCTGCTCAATCCAATTGGGATCACACAAGCCGGTCAGTTTTAGAATATTGTTCATCGCGGGAGGAACCGAGCATAGTTGGCTCAAAACAAGAATGGGAACCTTCAGCTCCTTGGCCATTCTTATAAGAGCATGGGAAACAGCCATCCTTGTACTTTGACAGCCATTCTTTATGTGTTTGGCATAACTCACAAGCTCCAGATAGTCCAATACGATGAACTTAATACCGAACTCGCGTGTGAGCTCCCTTGCACGGGCGTGTATTTCCATGATATCGAATACCGCGTCCTCAATGTAGATGGGGGCACACTGAAAAGCGGTGGCGACCTCCTTTATTTTTCCAAACTCCGCAGCACTTATCTTGCCGGATACCAGCTCGTGAAACGCCACCCGAGCAGAATGCAAAAACATGCGGCGCATCAACGATTCGCCCTTTGTTTCCAGACTGAATACGGCCACGGGACACGGATCTTGATTTGGGGTTCCTAGCGCGAAGTCCTCAACAATTTTCGAGGCCAGAGTCGTCTTCCCAACGGATGGGTGCCCCGCCAAAACAATCAAATCCGCCCTTGCTATGAGTTCAGTCAAACCTCTCAGATTATCAGCGTCAATGCACATGTACTTCTCCTTGTTAAAAGGAGGTATGCAATCCCCGTGCCAACTTGAGAACCCACAGTGAAAGTATTTCGTTTTTCAGAGGAAATCGGGAACAGAGTTCAGCCTCACCCCATGCCGCAGAACATCTGCTGATCAAAAACAAACCGGACCCTTCAAATAATGAACGGGCTATATTTCAGACCTTATTGGAGGCCATCGGGGGCTGGATCTGCCCATAAAGCGCAAAACGCTTTCGTTGATAGGCCGCCCAAGCCTGATCTCCGAAGGAATAGTGCCACCATTCGGCCGGATAGTTCTGGAAGCCAGCCTGTTTCATGGCAGACAGGAGAAGATTCCGGTTGATTCGCACTGCCCCGGCAAGACCCAAGGCGTTGGACTTTGTTAGGTCTGTAAACTCCAGATATGAGGTGCCCATATCCACAGGCTGCCCGTTCAAAGTGAGTGACAGATCCACAGCCCCACCCGTCTGGTGAGGAGGAATTCTGCTGGAGGGCGAAGCAATCGCAAGGCGCACCAATCGGCTGATTTCTTCCTCGCTCTTCTCTGGATACTTTTCCCGAGCTTTCAACAAACCAGCCTCCCAGTATTTCTGCTGCGCCTCCTGGCTTCTCCACCCCTCATACAGGTGTAAGCTGTACCCTTCAGACAGTGAGGCGGCCACCTGAAGGAGTTTCTCCGCAACGGTTTTCCGCACCCAGCAGCCCCCCTGGCGATGACACTCCTCCGCATAACTCAATTCTCCATACTCCAGCAGATTGACCAGTGGATCCCCATTCTCCTTGATTCGTTTCCGGCCAACGATGTAACCAGGCAGAATCTCCCTGATTCCCAGTCGAACCAGCAGCACATTGATCCATACTTTATATCTGAAAAGGGAAAGAATACTGCCGACTCTAATCATAAGGATATTCATATCATGACCGTTCTTTAATATTAGATATACTCATGCGGTTGTCCATGTGGCATTAAAAATGCCGTACTCCAAATGCAGGTGCATATAATGCATAATATGGGCTTTCACTATTTCAAGGTTTTATGGTCGCTTTCCACGACTGTTTTGAAAGATAAACATCTGCATAGCCTCCGACTCATTTTGAACCGGGTGAGTTGTGCAGGCGGCCTCAGCAATGATTTCTAACATTCTGACCAAATAGCTTTCTGGTTTTGCAGAAAGGTGTTTCTTGAAAAAATCAAATGCTCTAACAATGCGCCTCGAAGATTCCGTTTCAAGATCATTGTGGTCAGTCTTGGTTTGATCTATCACGTAGTCAATGAATAGCCGGTTATCATACTCAACGGTCGAAAAGCGAACTATGCCCCGCCGTTTAACCATGTCTTCAAAATATACTTCTTCATCTTCAGATAAAGTTCTTTTTGATTTCAGCTCAGAAAACAGAGCAGACAAAAAGATTACAATGGTCGTAAGGCGTTGCTGACCATCAATTACATTGAATCTTTGACCCGTTTCTTCAAAAAGAAAGTGACCAAAGTAATAGGGGCTGCCTGTATTGCTTCTGCTGTATTCTTCTAAGTCTGACAAGAATACATCCGTCTGCGTGTTTCTTTCGGTTTTTCCTATAGGTGTATCCCACGAATATGCACGCCGATAGACGGGCACAACAATTTTGTTGCCAGCCATCATATTTCTAATAGTTGTTGAGGCTTCCATATCTCATCGTTCCTTTAGTTAGTTATTTTTCAGGCGTATCAATGCATTGAATATCAATGTGCAGATTCCGTTTTTCACCTCGATAGAAGTATTTTTGAAATGAATCAAATATTCCAACTACATCTGCACACATAATACCCATCCTTCCACCATCGTTTAACTGATGCGCCATGCCGCACCATGCGGAACCAGGCAGTTGGAGTACAGCAGTCCCCATGCCAACTTTCGGAATATATCGGAAATATCCACCTCCCCACCCGTAATCCCCACAAATCCACCCCATTTCCCCATAAAAAACGGAGGGCGCCAGATGCCACCCTCCTGATTTGTCACCCTGTCTACTTATCAGAATTTGAATGCCAGGGTCAAAATGTGCCGGGTGTTCTATCGCCATGCAAATACACCCTTTTCGTGAGCTATTCCTCGGTCCTGTATCGATTTCCTATTTCTGAAAGTTCGGCTGGCAACTCCCGTGATAGATAACTATGCCATGCGGGGGCGCTAAAGCATCTTCCTGGGTGCTGAATAAAGACCAATGGGATTTCTTTTTCAGCAATTTTAATGCCTGCGCGATACGACCAACATCTACCGATTTTCTCACTTCTCTTCACATCAGAAAAATCAGCTTCTGTTTTCTTCATCGACGCCCAAAACCTGTGATGAGCAGCTGAACCTAGAAATATGCAATAATCAGGCTTCAGTATCTTGAGAACATCATAAAAAACCGTCCAGCCTAACTTGAAATCATCCTCGGATGGGCGTTCCTTTACCTCATAATTCATCATCCGCTGGACAAAGTTATAAAACGCAATCCCCTGCCAGAACTCTTCACGACGATAGCCTTTGCCCCCCATAAAGATCTGAGGGATGACATCCAAAGTGCGGTTGGACCAGTCGCCTGAAACCGGAGACTCCCAGATCACTTCCCTTGTAAATTCTTTGTCGCTACTGTTATTTTTCATCACTACTTCAACAACTTCATTCTGTGTCCCTTTTGCATAGTGTGATTCGCCGACGATCATCAGTCGTTTCCCTATTCCCGACTTTGCATAATTTTGGCCCACCCAGGGCGTCCATCGTAAATCGGACAAAGTCGAAAATGCAGGGTCATACGTAAGGTCTACTAGCTCATGATAATGCATAGGTCTCCTGATTGTTGTATCTAACTCCGCACCGTTTTCCTCGCAACGATGCGCTCTTCTATAAGAGACATGCAAGTATCATGCCAACTTGCGAGACAAACTGCTTTTCCAAATCCAATCGTTAAATTTAGACGCAAAAAAGAGGGCGGCATATGCCGCCCTCATCACCCACCCCTTATTAAACCGGTCACTGATTGAACATTGCGTTCAGTATTTGAATTATTGCCGATACATTACAATCGACTTATTCCTGTTACTTTCAGCAAAGGGGGTGGCGGAATCCAAAGTGTCGTTTCCCTTGGATTTGTTCAGGATTTTCTGCACGGCCTCTTCGCATTTTCCAAATAAATATTTTTATAATGCTATATTCAGTTCCTTAGCATTTTCCAGTGAACACTTTATTAACCTGTCGATCACATCCATAAATACGACTGTAAACTCACTTTGACCGGAATCATCACATTTCAACATTGCAGACCAGGTTCGAGTTCCATCCCAATTTTGATACGTTGGGAACCATGTATTACAATTTGATGGGTTCAATGCTACAAATCCACGCGCTTTTTTTACTCGAGTCAGGAATTCGACGCTGTTTTCACCTGTATACCTTATGCCATAATAGCAATTCTTCATTCCCCAACTCTCAAATTCAACAAATATTTCTGCATGCACCCAATCCTTCAATGCAAATGTACAGAACTGTTCATACCTCGTTTTCATTTCCCCCACGGAACCCACAAATTTTATGGACTTAATCTCATACTTACTTTTAATCGCACTCTCAATTTGAACTGTCTGCTTGTCCAATATGACCTGACGAAAGGAGTCACTATACACAATTGGTGAAATGTTCAATGCAAGCCTCATGCGATCATCACTATCAGTGAGATATTTCAACATATACTTTTCTTCATCCATCATTATGACCCCTATGAATTCGTTATAAAAATACTTAATCAACAGTTTAAGAAATGATCTTACATTGTCTGCCTTTGCTACCTCTGAAAAGGCTACCAATATCGGGATTATTCCAAGACCCTCCGCTTGATTAAAAGGAACTATTTGGAACCGCTTGTCTTTTTTATATTTAGCAACCACTTCGGGAGGAATACTATCTTTGGAAGGGCCTTCCCCGTACGGGCTCAAGTATAGCATGAGAAAGCTCTTTTCATCTTTTGCCTTCTTCTCAATATCTTCTATGTAGTCCTGAATTTGTTTCGGCTGGTCTTGAGCGCCCCAAACTTTATTTTCGATTCCTATAATGAATTCGTTGTCCCCAAATGTAATCACAATGTCAATTGGACGCTTCCCTTCAGTATAATACTGTGTACTAATCGAAACAGATTTTCCCCGCACCTGATCCGAGAGGCTAACCACTCCTAGGTCATCTAGGAATTCCAGGAATGTTTGGATAAATGCATCTTTTTGACCATGCTTTGATTTTGGATTCAAAAAGTACGCCAATATTTCTGAAACCTTGTTTTCATTGATGTTAAATATGTGAAGTGGATCAAAGTCGAACGCCATTTCTTGATCGTACGCACTTCGCACCTCTCGGAGACTTTTCAGCCCTGAATCTAGTCCGCTAAAGAATGCATCCTTTTGAATTTCTGTTGGTTGCTGATTCATCACTTTTTCCTCATGTTCCATCGGTTTACCCTAACCCAAATACTTCCGCACGGTATCCCCGCCACGGCACGCGCTTCGGCTGTCTTGATGAGATTCAGTCCACACCCGACTCCGAATAGATGAATAGGCGAACAGCCCCATTAAATTAACAATATGCATATGTGCCATTCACTTTTGTAAACGCCAATGCAATATTTTCGGCAACATCCGCTTCTTTTCTTATGTCCTGATAGTAATGCCAAGCCGTGGCAATCAATCGACAAGGACCACGAGTATTACCCGTGTAATCCGAACCAGCATCTGTTTTTATGCCTAATTCTTTCAATACATCACAAACCATTTTGCCTGCATAGTACAGTTTTGCTTCCGAAGCTCTTTTGCAATCATAGCAATTATCTCAAAACGGTTTTTGTCCGCACAATGCTCACGAATATACTGCCGCAAGGCGGGAGTGTGTGTCGTTTGCGTTCCAACTGTTGGCAATGGCATGAACTTTTTATACTCCACCAACAAATCACGTACCTGTTGGGCATAAATATCTGATCCCCCAGATGTAAATCTTTGATTGTTTGGATGTGGCATAGAAAAAATGAAAGTCTTCCCCGTTTTCCAAACGGTGACGTGAGGGAATTTCTCATTTTGAATTTGTTCGGCATCCATTTCTGATAAATATTGCCTTTGCTCACCGCGAGAACAGGTCAAAATAACCACATCCGGACGGAATACCTCTTGAATGTGTTTTAGAGAATTAAAAAGATTCGCCGAAGTAGATGCAAACTGATGTGCATGTTTATTGGCTATTTTCTTATCAATGCCCTGTGAGGGCCATGTTTCAATGGCGTTGGCATTTCCCCAAACAAAACTATCCAGCAGATTATCATGCTCGCCCCGCTTAATCGTATTCCAATCAGCAATACCATAGGTTTTGGCTAGAATATTCATCCAAAACCCCCAAAAGGTAGCTCTGGTTGGGTTGTCACCCATCCAATTCTTGTTCTTGAAATCTAAATTTTGAAATTCTTTACGGTCATCAATTGTCTTGTAAGTTCTGTTTTTTACGGCGGTAATAAAATCAGTTAATCCCCCCTCCCACCAGCCGCGAGTTTCCTTGCCAATGACGGCTATTTTAACGAGTGCTTTTGAGTATTGCTTGCCCCAAGCTGGCAAAAACAGGGCCGGTATCCCCGAATAATCCAATCCACTTTCATCTAACTGCGTCACAAACTTATTTACCAATGGCAAATAGTAAGCATCATATTTTTCTTCCATTGTCATGAGATATCTCCTTTTCAAAATTCATATATCAAATTAAATATTTGCGAACAGTATTCCGTGCAACGCCAAGTGCTTCCGCTGTCTTGGTGAGGTTCTGACCACATGTATCGTACACCCGCCGGACATGGAGACGAGTCATTTGCTCTAGGTTGTCGGGGACCTTGACTTCGGTCTTTAGCTGCAGACTGGCGGTCAGTTGGCGGTGTTCCTCCAGCAGGCTGGTGAAGTCGGATTCATCCAGCACGCTGGCGCGTTCCAGGAGGTTGAAAAGCTCGCGGACGTTACCGGGATAATCGTAGGCCATCAGGGCTTCGATCTGCTGAGGATCGAGAGGGGCGTGATGCTGTTTTCGCCAATAGCCGTTCGCGATGGGGCCGATGTCTTCTTTGTGCTCCCTCAACGGTGGGATTCGAATTTGGACCACATTCAGTCGGTGGAAGAGATCTTCTCGGAAATCGCCTTTGCGTACCATTCCGGCCAGGTCGCGATGCGTGGCTGCAATCAGGCGGACATCAACCACTACTTCCTCTTTTTCGCCGACGCGGGTGAACCGGCCGCCTTCCAGCACACGCAGCAGCAATCCCTGCGCCTCCAGCGGAAGCTCACCAATTTCATCAAGGAACAGCGTGCCGCCGTTCGCCTGTTCAAATATGCCTGCCCGGCGTTCATTCGCCCCTGTGAAGGCACCCTTTTCATACCCCAGAAATCGACTTTCCAGGAGATCCGCCGAGACGCTGGCGCAATTGAATGCGACAAAAGGCTCTTCATGTCGGGGCGACTTGCTGTGAAGTTGCAAAGCGACGGTTTCCTTGCCGGTTCCGGTTTCGCCATGAATCAGCACTCGGGCATGTTCTTTGGGGGCGATTCGGTTCACGCGATCGATCAGGTTCTTCATGGCAGGACTTTTGCCGACCAGTTCCCGACTCCCCAGGCGTAGATAGTGCTCGATCATTTTGCGTTCAGCTGGCGACCATTGGGCTTCGCCATCGCCGTTGGCAATATGGCGAATGGCATGGCCATAGGCTTTTTCATCCTGATAGTTGCGATACATATACTGAGCTGCGTCCAGTAGCAGATGAATTTTCTGCGCTTTATCGGACAGCTTCTTCTCATGCAGGAGTTGTGCCAAATCGTCTGCAGGAAGGTTATAAAACCGGATGACGGCATCCGTGATTCCATCTGAGCCCGATGGCACTGCGATTTCCATCCGGTTTCGGATACCTTCGCCAATGGATCGGGCTACCGGCAGCGCACTGATCCAGGTGACATTGGTTTTCTGCGTGGCCAACTCTTCCAGCGCCTCTTCCAGACGCTCTGGATTGCCCGAAAGCCCAATGCCCAGGATGATGATTTCGCTGTATCCCGTCACATCGTACAGGAATTCCGGAAGGCGGCGCGTACTCATCCCGAGAATATCGGCTTCTTTGTGGAATCGCAGGGCCAAAGCCGCCGCGGTGGCATAATCTTTGTGTCCCCAGCCTGTCAGGATCAGTTTTTTCATTCAATTGCCCATTATTTGATATTCTACTGGTCAGAATTATATCATCCGAATCAGCCAGTGGAATTCAAATCTGGAAATAGGACTAATGTGGTTAGAATTACCGTCTAGTTTTGACTATATAACTCTAGCAGCTTTTGCGCCTCTTCATGCCCCTGCTTTGCAGCCTTTTGTAGCCATTTCACTGCTTTTGCTTCATCCTCATCAACACCTCTCCCTAAGTAATACAACGACCCAAGCTTATACTCCGCCTCTGCCGCGCCCTGATCTGCAGCTTGCTTGAACCAACTCGCGGCCTCTTCATAGTTCCGCTCAACGCCTTCCCCCGTGCAATACATCACACCCAAATTAAACTGTGCCCGGATATTCTCTTGCTCTGCAGACCGTCGGAACCATCTAACAGCCTCAGTATCGTCTTTCACCACTTCGCGCCCAACGGCATACATCCAGCCCAACTCGCACTGCGCCTCTGAATCCTCTTGCTCCGCCATTTTCTTCAACGCATTAAAATCCGCACTGTTCTTCATGTCCGACTCCTTGTGATTTCCTGCAAAAGAACGATCTACATCTCGCTCATTTCTACCGATAGGGCCCATACAATGCAATCAGTCTGAATGCTTCACAAAGTCCCTGCGGACCTGGAATCTGCCCCTAGCCCCCTCCCCCGGCCAGCCTGACGACCTCGGATTGCCTCCCGCGGATCAACCTTGCGCTCCGTTTGATTGGATGCAACTTCCCCCGGTCAGCGTATCGGAAGACTGATTTGACGCAACAACCCAAGACTACGGCAGCCTGCTTGGTTGTCAGCAGTTTATCCACTACAGGCTTTTTCTCGTCCTCAGCAGCGGTCAAGATTCGGGCCGTTCGCTCTGGCTCCAGATTGGCCAACCGGCAGACGGCCTCAAGGGCTATGGCCAGCGGGGTCTTCATAGTCCGTATCTCGACCAGTGGAACGATTGCGGACGCTTCCATTCAGTGCGGTTGATGGCGGAAAATGACACCTTGAACCGCTCCATTGCCCTGTCGAGGTCGGATTTGCGAAATAGCATCAATCTGGATCCAACACGGATATAGGGAATATGCCCCCTGACAATCCATCTGGCCAGCGTTCGGGGAGAGATTTGGAGGTGCTTGGCGGCCTCCCAGCGTCTCATATAGACAGGTTCGGTAGGATTGCTGTCCATTCTACCCATTACCAACGGTTTCTCCTGGAGCGTTCTTGCTCTTCCCGGATGTCTCCGTAGGACCTGATCGTCAACTTGTCCATCGCCCGATCCAGGGAGGACTTCCGCAGCAGAATCATCCTACGCCCCATTCTGATGTATGGAATCCTGTTACAGGCGATCCACCGGGCAATGGTTCGGGGTGATACGTTCAGGTATCTGGCGGCCTCCTTGGGACGGATGTAGTCGGAGGGTTGGAGGGTGTTTTCCATGGAGAGAGAGTCAAAGTATTGTGCAGGACAAGCAAGAAGAACTAGACGGCCTGACCCAGCCATATCAAGAAAACAGGCTGGCGAACCGCCCCTCGGGCTTATCCCCCATCTCCAAAGCATCCCCGAGGGCCACCCCAACGTCCTTTGTCCTCACAATCGGGCTGATCCACATCCGCTGCGTCCCGTCGCGGCATTCGTAGAGTACGATCAGAGCCTCGGTCTAAACACGGCTAGTCCACACGCCTGACCTTGATTCGGTAGAATTCCGCTCTATTGTCGGAAATGCTGTAGGGCAGTTCAATCAGGGTGCCAACCCGGGAACCTCGGGGCCGATATCCAGCCAGGCTGGGGACTCCCTCAGACTGATTTCATTCTACTGGAGCTGATACATCCGGCAAGGAACCGACTCCACCATCACAGACACCTGAGTCTCGGAAACTGTGATCTCGTCTGCGAACAGGTAGCTGGTATCGTCTTCCAGATTGGTGCCGGCTTCCATCTCAAATACGTTTGGATAGTCATCCTCATCTGGATCATCCCAGGCGCCGTGCTTTGCATTGGTGGTGGTGTAGCCATTTTTACGGATGCTACCGAAATAGAAGCCCGGCGGCAGGTTGCGGAAGGTGTACACCCCATCAGGATCGGTAAACGTGCGTAGATATCCCGCGCCGCGAGAGACTTCGGCATGATAAATCGGTACGTCACCCGCAGCACTCTGAGCGGTAATGCGGCCTGCACAATGTACTCCTGACGGATTTCCGGTTCCGTGTCCGCTCGCACCGGCGCTGGCATGAAGAACTCCTGCTGTTGAACCAGGCGACGGTAGCTGCGCAGCATGCGTCGCCCCAGCGTCAGTCTCGGATCCCGGCCTACATTGACGTCCATTTTGAGCTCCGGATGCCCGTACAGCCCCATCTTGATGGCGATGTCCATAACAGCGCGTTTTAGGGGAACGTAGGCCCGGCGACTGCGGCCACGCCTGCGAGCCTTCTGGCCGGGGACGCCAGAAATGGAAACAGGATGATCCGGCGGTTCGTGGCAAAGGGACGAGATATTGACCACCTCACACGCCAGACATTCCGTGACATCGAAGTGTGGAGCAACAACTACCCTCGGAGAATACTCAACCTCATTACGCCCGAAGAGCTGTTCTTGCAAGAAATCAAAGCAATCACATGAATGGAACAAGCCCCCCCCTATATTCAGCATTTCACTTTATAGGCTTATCCCCGGACTCCACGGGAATCCGGGGATGGCTCGACCTATAAAGCAGGGTCTATTTCAAGCTCGACAGTGACCCTAGATGCAAAGACTTTTTCTTAGTCTTTTCTTTGGATTCACCCGCACGAATGGTTTTGTGCGCCTCTGGCGGCAGATCGGGGTCTGGTCTAATCACGGCGTTACCATAAAGCACGTAGTCAATCAGACCCAGAGCGATTTGCTCGTTGATCTGCAGATACGAATGAAGGAAATATGGCGACCCAAACACCCCTTGCCTGGACTTCAACTCCGGGGTCTCCACATAGAAGGCTTCCGTGCGGAAGATTTCGCGCATTACAGCATCCTGACCTCCCACCACCTGGTTATTCTGAATTACCAGTCCGGGGACGTTACCCGTGTAGTCCGGGTCCACTGTACCGCCTTGTAGACCGTTAGCCACGTTTGCGAGATGCACCCAAACATAGCTCGATTCGGGAGGCCTACCTGAACTGTTTCTCAACGAAATGGTCCCGGGAATATTCACATCCAATGGATTGTTGCGCTGGCCAATCTGATCGGCATCAAAAAGTGCATTTGCTGCTGAAATATTAATGATGGCATTCTGCTCCAGCCCGCCATCATTCTGGGCGTCGTATATCTGGCCGTAGGGAACCAGCAACGACAGGAAATTCCCCGCATTGATGGTGTTAACCATCAATGGTCCCGGACGGGTTTGCGACAAATAGATGTTGTTGCCAGAGATGTTGTCAATCGTGCTGACATTCAGATTGATAGGTGCATTTCCTGAACCAACATTCCCGCCGGCTCGGATGCTAATGTTGTTCACATTCAGCATCGAGTTATTATCGTTGACCGACCCACCCGCTGAGAATGACGCGGTCCCGGCGTTGACCTGACCCATTTCAATTCCGCCGCCCACATCCACCTCGACCCTGCCGGCATCCAGGTTATCAAACGTCAAGTTTCTTCCGCCATCCAGCTGGAAGGAACTTCCGGCTGTAATATCTTGGATGGTTGTGTCGCCGCCTACCTTGAGAATAGCATCACGCCCGACGTTCATATTGTTTGCCGTAAGGTTGCCGCCCACGTCCATATTGGCCTGGCCGCCTACCTGGATATTCTGGATGTCCGCATTTTGGCCAACATCCATACGGGTTAGCGAACCACCCACATCCAGACTATCCGACACAAGCCCGCCACCGATCATCATATTCGCTTGATCACCAACTGTGATGGTCTTTACATCTACATCTTGGGCCACATCCAGGCCATCCAATAAACCGCCCACATCCAAGCTGTCCGACACAAGCCCGCCGCCAATCTTGATATTGGCATCGTTACCCACCTGAATATCCGTGATCTGAGCGTCCTGCGAAACCGTCAGGGAATTCAGGGAGCCGCCCACGTTCAAAGTTCCGAGACCATTCACGGAATTCGCCTCGATGTTGGCATCTCCGCCGGAAACCACAGAAGCGCCACTCAAACCGCCATCAACCAGCAAATCAATTGCTGCCGAAGCCTGAATGGAATTTGCTGAATCTGCTCCAGGAATCGGCATACCTGCCGCGCATGCGGGCAGATCGGCGGCCAGGTTTAGACCCGCCACATTGCCTACAACAACGTTATTCAGTTCATGAATATAGATGTTTTGTGCCGTAGCCGCCAGATTCCCCGCATCGATCTCCAACCGATTCCCCGCGGCCCCAATGTTGTTGCCGGCCTGCAATGCCATTTGATTGGCCTCGAGCCGCCCTGCAGCTGTGCCGATGATGTCGTGCCCCGCGCTCATGTTGATTGTCGAGTGATTGAGAACCGTATTCACGACAATGTCGCCAGCGCCCGTTTCCAGCGCCAGATTATCGGCCGTGTTGTTTCCGGCAAGCGTCATTGAATCGCCTGCAAAGACGGCCAAGGCATTGTTTGCGCCACCGGCCGTAATTACAGCCCCGGCGCTTTGGTTGACGTCCGAACCTGACGTCACATAGACGTTGCCATCCGTTGTCTCCACCGTACCAGCCGTCTGGTTGACATCACCCGCCTGCGCCCATATGGCAATCGCGCCTGTCCCACCAGTCTGCAGAAGCGAAGCCGCAAAAGGAAATTCCACATCATTGGCAGCAACAATACAAATGTTCCCGCCATCTGAAACCACCTGCCCTACTACAATATCATCAGCCGTGGTCTTCAATGAAATATTTGCATTGGTGCCGCCATTAGCCTCTACGTCCGTCGCCGTGATCTGTCCGCCCGCAGTCACTGTGATCGAACCGTTCGCCGTGTCCACGTTTGCCAGTTCAATGTCGTTGATGTCGTTAATTGCAATGTCACCGGTAACACTAGCCGAAGCGTTCACGGCGGCCTGGAAGTCGTTCGCCGCATTCGCCAGCACGATGTTGCCCGAGGCATCCAGCGTCGTGATTCCGCCCGCGACTACCTTGTCAGCAGCCGTCTGCGTGATGTCGCCGACCAGGGCCTCGACATCCAGCGTTCCCGTCGCAGCCACTTCGCCCAGCTCAATGGCGTTTGCGTCAACCAGATCCACATTCACGGCGTCCGCGTTCACGGCGGCCTGGAAGTCGTTCGCCGCATTCGCCAGCACGATGTTGCCCG
>CAZGMQ010000020.1:0-34537 GCA_964526745.1 uncultured Verrucomicrobiota bacterium | reverse complement strand
CGCATTCGCCAGCACGATGTTGCCCGAGGCATCCAGCGTCGTGATTCCGCCCGCGGTTACTGCTCCAGCCGTCTGATTGATATTCCCGCCAGTAGCCGTCAGATCAATGGTTCCCAAGCCTGTGTTCACATCATCCACCAAAGCAATGCTGAGTCCCGAGAGATCAATGTTGCCGCCACCGCTATCCACCAGCCCTGAAATCGTCAGCAACAGGTCGGATGTCACATCGATATTCCCGCCTGAACTGTCCAGACCCAGAATATTCAGCGCCCCTGTGTTTCCCATCACAATGTTTCCAACAGATGTGCCTATGGCGCTTGACACCATTAAGGAATCCAAAGTCACCGAATCGCCTGCACTAAAAGTGAGAGCCCCCGCCGTGTTGGCGGCCGAGTCCGTCAGCGCTCCACCCGTTGTCAGGTCCATGTTCGCCGCATCGATCCCAGCCAGATCCAGACCGTCCACGTCGTTCAGTTCCAGATCGCCGGTCACGGTTCCGGCCACGCTGTCAAAGTCGTTGCCTTCATCCAGCGTCGCGTCGCCCGTCACGTCCAGTACCAGGGCTGCTGCGGTGTTCGCTGCCGAGTCGGTCAGCGCTCCGCCCGTTGTCAGGTCCATGTTCGCGGCATCGATTCCAGCCAGGTCCAGGCCGTTCAGGTCTACCAGCGTGAGATTCCCTCCCGCCGTTCCCGCCACTATGCTGAAGTCATTGGCTGCTTCACCCAACGTGACCGCACCGCCAGCATTGAAGTCCAGCGCATCTGATGTAATCGTCCCGGCTGTCTGGTTGATTGCGCCCGACAGCACCGTCAGGGTTATGGTGTCCAATGCCGTCATGTCATCTGCCAAAGAGATATCGCCAGCCGTGGCACCCGCTGTCACTCCAATATCGCTGCCGGCCAACAGTGTCTCCAAGCTCCCGCCGGCATTCAGGTTGACGCTGCCGGTTCCGCTCGTGCCCGCCAAAACTGTAATCAGATCGTCCGCTTGGACCGCTGCATTGATGTCAACATCACCCGACGCGGTCAGCGTCACAGCAGACGGATCAATGTCCCCGCCGATCGCGATGTCTCCGCCCTGGGCCAGAAGGTCCACTTGGCCGGCGGTATCGATCTTGGCTGTCGTGCTGACATCGTTGGCCGCCGTGATGTCAATATCGCCGGTGCCGGAGGTTACTGCCGCATCTACCGCCGCGTCGCTGCCCGCGCCGCCAGCCAACAACGTGATAGTTCCCGAACCATCGGCCGTCAGGCCCATCTGCGCGCCAACCGTATCGACCGTCAAATTCCCGCTTGCCGTTTGGATATCGATCAAACCGTCGTTCGCTGTGGTCGAGCCCGCCACGGTCACCACGTCGGCTTCCGTTATAGTCACGTCCCCGCCCGCCACGAACTCGATTGAATCTACATCCGTGTCCAGATTGATCCCCGCCGTCGCATCCGCTGTCAGCGCGCCCGCCGTAACCTGTCCCGCGCCACTGATTGCTCCACCTTGTGCCGTGAGATCCACATCCCCGGCACCTGCATCCACAGCCATGTTCAACGTCAACGCGCCTGCTGCCGTAAGGTCAATCGCCCCGCCGTTGCCGTCCAACCCGACGCCCGCAACAGTTAAGTCACCTAGACCATCTACGATTGTAATTCCAGCAAAAGCCGAGCCCTCTACCGTCGCAAAAGCGTTGTTTGCATTGTCCAGCGTGACCGAGCCGCCGGCATCTACGATTAAATCATGCACTTGGACTTCAGCGGTTTGCGAAATAGATCCAAGCGCTAACAAAGTGAGATCCAGCACATCCGCACTAAGATCCGTTGCGCTGATGGCCGCATTAATATAGATGTCATTTTCTGCTTGTAAGATCAATGAGCCGTTGATGGCGCCTATTCCGTCGTACGTTATGGCGTCTTGAACCGTAATGTTGCCTGCTTC
Organism: uncultured Verrucomicrobiota bacterium; assembly: GCA_964526745.1. Lineage (GTDB taxonomy): Bacteria > Verrucomicrobiota > Kiritimatiellia > CAIQIC01 > Lenti-01 > Lenti-01. Next base: position 32,611 of record CAZGMQ010000020.1, on the reverse strand, counting down.
CACACTGCCCATCGTGTCCTGGGTTTGAACCCAAACAATCCCGCCGCCGCCCAGCGCACCCAGCAGCAAAGTAATATCCACTTGTGCGCCATCGGCTGTCGATAACCACCAAGGGGAGAGACTATCGTCAATATTGACATTCGGGCCGCCGGCAAGATCCAGAATAGTTATGTCATTGGGATCGATCAGCCAGGTCCCGCCTTGTCCGGCGGTCGCGCTGACATCCGGTGCCGAGCCGATCTGGAAGTTTTGGTGGCCGCTGGTTTCAACAAATCCGCCGTCGCCGGATTGGCTGCCGCCACGGGCCTCGATACGGGCGCCGGTGGCAATAACAGCGGTGTTCTGTCCGACAATGAGAATCTCGCCACCGTTGCCATTGAGCCCGGCGTTGGCTGTGGTGATGCTATCGGCACCCACAACAACGATATCGGAGGCCAGCAGCTCAATCGTGCCGCCATCCCCCACCAACCCATCCGCATTGATGGTTCCGAATTGGCCCACTTGGGCACCTTGCGCGAGGACCGTCCCGCCCACATCGCCGGACACATTGATCGTGCCTTCATTGACTACTGTTCCCACCAAAGGACTTACGGGTGTGCCTTGCACCGATTGATCCAGTGCATTCGCCACTTCTGTGCCGACTGCCGAACCAGAGGGAGCATTGGTTGCGCCGGATACCACAACACCATCCAAGGATTCGGATCCAACGGCTTCATCGTTGGACAATTCTTCGGATGCGACGACTTCCCCGGGTTCGCCCGTTTCACCGCTGGTCGGTTCATCGGATGAGGGGTCGTCCCCAAGTTCGTCCGTTTCGCCGCCGGCCCATTCGTCGGATGAGGCGACTTCTCCATCGATCGTGACTCGGATCTGCCCATCCCCCGCCCGGTCAATCACAACCGAGGAACCGGCTGCCAGCACCACATCACCGGCGTTGATGGTACCGCGGTTTTCAACTGAGCCACCAATCAAACTTACGGCCCGGGCATTCAGAACGCCTTCATTGATGACGGAACCGCCGCCGCCGGAAAACCGGAGATTGCCGGCGAGAAAGTCGCTATCACTGAGGTTCAATGCCGAAGCTACCAATGAGCCGACATCCACATGCGCGGACGAGGTAAAAAGAACTCCGTTGGGATTAATGAGAAAAACGCGCCCATTGGCCGACAGTTGCCCGGCAATGGTGCTGCTGCCGGCTCCAACCACGCGGTTCAGGATCGCCGCGCCGGAACCCGGTTGGATAAATTGCACACCCTCGCCGCCAGCGATGTTGAACCCGTCATAATTGACAATGGCGTTTCCTGAGGCCTGGTTGACCACCATTTGTCCCCCGCTGCTCTCAAACGTGACATCGCCATGGACAACGTTCTCTCCTTGGGGCAAAGCCATAACAGGCATCGCAGGGAAAATTAACATGACAAAGGCCATCGCCCAAACCAATGAGCGACCCAACCGTGTTTCATTAAGATGGTATTTATTCATAAGATGCCAACCCTTTCCTAAAACTGAGCCTGAAGACTCAGATGATAACGCCCGCTAGAACTGATCTCTTCTTCGGATGTTTCCGCATCCTCGCGCCCCGAAATCGGTACGCCCCAGTCGAAACGAAACTGAATATACTTGGTCAGAGCCATGCGCACTCCGGCCCCGGCCCCGGCAATCGTATAGCTGTCGATAGGGCTGAGGGAATCCTTAACCTTCACATACCCCGCATCCACAAACGCCACAAATTGGAGGCGATCAACAGTCTTGTTTTCCCGCAATGCCTGAACCCGCTCCTCTTTGGTCTTGGAGGAAGAGCCGAGGAATGTGCTCATCAGAGGTGTCCTCAACTCCAGGGTCCCTGAAATGCCATCATCGCCCTGGACGATGCGTTCCGGGAACCCGCGTACGCTATCCATGCCGCCAATGGCCTTCTGCTCAGCCGGCACCAAGGGGCCGCTGGAAAATTGGATGTCCGACTTGAAGAACAACAGCCAGCCCATGCTCCCTCTGGCCACCTCTTTTTGCAGCGGCTGAATGCGGGCCAGTTGCAACCGCTCAATATAGAAGTCCCCGTCGGCGTTCACCCGGAGCGACTGGATTTCAGCCTCGCTGGAAGATCCAAGAAAGTCGGCTTGATGGAAAACAGTTTGACTCGTCAAAAAATTTCGACCGCCGATGAAATCCGGCTCGGCCGAAGAATAGCTGAATGCCAGAGAAAGCGGCACCATCGTGACATCGCGAGGCTCTAACGCCCAATCTTCCTCGCCGTCCGCCGTCAAAACCAGTTGGTCTTGCATGACGCGATAGGTGATGCCCAGCGCCAGGCTCAAGAGGTGCCGGTCATTTTGGATCAGCTTATAAGACTGCTGCAGGCCGGTGAACCATCCTTCGCCGCGGACGTCAATTCCCTCGACCACATCCTGGGCATCCAAATCTGAATAGCCACCAAACAACGTGAACGCCCCGCCATTCTTCCAATAATTGGGCAGATAATAGCTGGCCCCAAACGAGATCAAGTCATTAAAGTTCGGAGAAAACGGTCCGATGTTCAAAGTCAAAACATCATCGTGCTTCGTCAGGTTGAGGTGCTGGAGCGTCAAATTCGGCCGCCACTCACTTGTGGCTTCGGTCCCCGAGTTGGCCACCGAAAGCGCGCCATGGATCGGCAAGCGGTCGTCTACGGAAAAATCCATATCCACATAGCGCCGGGTCATGCCGTCTTTTTGAACTCGTCGCACCTTCAGGTCGGTGTCCACCGTCACGTCGTGCAACGCATTGATATCATAAGCCGCGGAATAGAAAGTGGGATAGTCGAAGATTTCGCCTTCCTCCAAATCGCTGAGCCGGCGATTGAGCTGAGCCAAACTGTAGTACTTGCCCTTGAACGGAATCTGGGTTTCGGAAGATCGCTCATAGAAAGTTTTCTTGCCAACCCTCCCCATATCCAATTCCAAAATCAACACGCCCTTGGAATAATCTGCAGGCGGGGCATAGATGTTGGCCAGGTAATAACCGCCATTGATCAATGCCTTGTTGGCCAACCGGACGATCTCCTGAATATTCTCGTCCGTCAATTTTTTCCCTTCAGTCATAGATTGGATTTCTTCATACAATCCAGACTGGGTCAGAAAACTCTTGTCACCTCTCACGTCCAGCTTGGTGATCTTGAATGTGGAGTTTTTTTTGCTGCTTTTTTTCTTGCCCTTTTTGGCGGATTTCTCCTTGTCTTTCTCCGCCTTGATGGAGACCTTTTTGGGCTTTTTCTTCCTGGGCTTGGCCGACTCTTTCACCTGCTCTTCAAGGCCCTTCATCTCTTGGCCAACGCCCTGACCAGATGGCAATCGTTTCGCGCCTGAACGCGGCGACGCGGCCATGGCTTCGACTCCAAAAAGAAGAACCCCCACCATAACCCAACGACTCCACTGACTCACCCGACCTGTCGAAGCACAGCATCCACTCATTCAAACCTCCCAGCTATCACTATCTAGTCCATCACAAGTAGTAATGAATCATAAAAATTTAATGTAAACCCTTTTTAACTCAGCCGTCAAGGAGGCATTCCTATTTCTCTAAGAAAATAATAGACAATACAAATACGGCCAAACCATCTGGACCCGGGTCACGCGTCTCGGCCGGCCGCCGGGTCTGCAAGCCCAATTGATCATCTAGTGGCGGCTGCGGCCTGCGCATGTCAAAAGGCTCCGAACGACACGGGAAGCCTCACAGCAACACAGCCTCATCGGCCTCACCGGTCTTGGGCGGCTTGGGCGGCTTGGGCGGCAAGGAAGTCGACTCAAAAAGCGTCTTGGATGTCGCATCGTATTGGTATTTCCGATCCTGCTCAATGGCATAAGTCGCGACCAACTCTTCATCAAGAGCATCGACCTCCACCCGCTTCTCACGATACATCCTGTGCAAAGCCAATAGCTCTTCCTTAGCCGCTTGTCGGGCCTTCACAAGAGCCATGAACTGCCCGATTTCCTTATCATTCACCAACTTTCGATGAAGAGACAACGGGCGTGAAGGAGCCTCACCGCCGGACGGCCCCACCAAATAGACGGATTGAGAATCCGCTTGGTATTGATAGTTTTTCCCGAACTGAATGCCAAATTGATCCAGAAGCTGAGAATTGATCTGCTGATGCTGGACTTCCTTTTGTTTGAACAAGCTTGAGAGGGCCTGCATCTCGTTCAAAGCGGCCTGTTTTTGAGCGACTACTTTCAGAAAACGCAATTCTTCGTCGTCGTTTTTAAACTGGCGATGTATCTTGCGGCCCACACCCGCTGTGGGTGGAGGGGGCTCAGATCCGTACGATACGGCGGTTCTTTCAGGTAGATTGTCCTTTAAAACCATGTTCACCTGACCAAAACGCTTCTTCTCTCTCTGCGCGACGGGTGGGGCATCCGTTCCGGTATCACCTTGAACGTCTTTTTGGATCGGAGGCGGTAGAGAAATCGCGGGCCGATTCATATTGGCGTAGCTCGCCTGTCTAGCTGCGATGATCTTGCTCCGACGCTGATAATCGCCGGAATTTCGAGGATAGGAAAAACAACCCGCTCCCAACACCAACAATAAACCCAAAATTGCCGTTCGCTTCATTTCAACTCCATCCTATCAATGGCTATTTTTATCTCTCATAACACGAGTTGCAATCCGTCACAACGAGATTCGCCGGTTATGGTTATAGTTTTTGCATCCACAGATGTTTGACATTTTTATTTCCCGGCAAACCGATCACCCATATTTCATTACGCAACCTGATTTGCTCATCCGCTACTGCGTTTTCATATAATTCGCATTTCTTACTCACCGTGTTTTCTATATTTTGCATCCTCGTGTTGACCCATTGGCCAAGAGGCTCGCCCTTGATCTTGAGACTCCGGTCTGGCGCCAATCGGCTGGCCATGCCAGCCAATAAAATGGCGCGTCGGCCGGTTGACCGACCAGCCGCTTCAAGCAAGTTTGAAACCAACTTTCGCTGAGAGGCGAGTATCTCCTCCGCTGTGCGCAGTTCAGCACGCAAAACACCGCCAGACAGCCAAGGGTATTCCTGTAGACACTGCCGATAATGGTCCGCTGCCTTGAAGAGATCTGCACACAGAAGGATTATGGGGCGGGGAAAGTCATCTCTCACCTCCGCCCGGCCCCATTCGGGATCGGTTAACTCCAATAGATAGTCATAGAAATATTCAATACCGAGATAGCGGTCATATTGCCCCAAGGGACGGTCCCGAGCCTTCTTCGAAAACGGCAACAAAAGGGAGTCGCAATCGAGCACGTTCTGGACGTCACCGCTGAAACGCCAGATGGATGAAAGCCCTCCCAATCGCTGGACTTCGACAGCCAATTTGTTCAATCGATCCAAACGTGTTCGCGCGTCGTCGGCTTGCTCCAATATGTTGGAATGAGCACCTTTGATGTTGTTCCAAGCGATTCCAAGTCTGGAGTCCAGAAGAATCGCCCGATCCATTGGCGAGGAAAGTTCACGTTCAAAGGCCCGGTCAAAATCGCCTTTATGGACAAGACCTATCGTGCCCTGAAGAACCTGGTAGCGAGCAGCCAACAGATCGACCGCGGTCTTCAGCCGCTCCGCCCGTGCTTTCAACGCAGGACTGTCGCATTGCGCGGCAAACTCAAGAACCTGTTGAGCTCCCTTATATTCTGGTGGTGGCTTCGGCCAACTGGTAATGCCGTCCAAAGCCTTTTCCATGCGATCGACCAACTGGATCATGTCATCAGTTTTTATTATCTGGACTTTCGAATCCTCCAACAGTTTTTGCAGGTACTCAGGTGCGGGCGCATCGCAAGTCTTCACTGCGGTTTGAAGATGGGTATGAATATCTTGCGCGCCTTTCTTCGACCCATCCCCATGCTCGGCGAAGGCCCGGGCCGCCAGGTCAGCATCCAACAAGGCCTTGGCCTGCTCGAATTCTTCGAGCGCCACATCACCATCAGAACCCCATCTCCACAACTTTCCGGATCGTTGGCCCAACAGCCCGCAGATATTCGAGGCTTTTCCCCATAAACCCTGCCGCAGCATTTCCTGAGCCTTCATCCACTGTCCATAGGTGATGCTCCACTCGGAGACTTGTTGACGACGGCTTGCGAGATACTCCCTCCGAACCGACGCGTCTCTTGCACCTTTCGCGCGTTCCAGCTGAGCCAGAGCACCAACAAATTCAGCCTTTCGTGCAAATTTTTCAGCCTTTTCGACATAGTGGCTGACGGGCGGCGAAACAGCGTTCATCGTCCAGCGAAGTCCCCAGACTAAAGACACGGTTGCCGCTAAAACCGCGACCCCTATCAAGGCCTTTCGTCCGGAACGCTGAACGGTGCCATCCTGGAAGCGCAATTCCATCTGGGCCACGCCAATCAGATCCCCATCCTTCAGCATACGCTCCTGGCCTTCGCGCAGCGCCATCCCGTTCACCGAAGTCCCGTTTTTGCTCTTCAGGTCCCGAATCCAGCAACTGCCATCCTCCCTCAAAACGATTTCGGCATGCTCACGTGAAACCAAATCGTCCATGAACAGAACGGTCGATGCGGGATCGGATCCGATGGTGATGCGCGAGCCCGAGACCGGCTTGATTTGCCCCTTGGCTTTTCCCGTGAGGATCACCACCTCCGGAACGGGTTTTCCGGACCGGGAAACCGGGTCATCATCGACAGACAAAACACATCCACCGAAAACAACCTTGTCTTTCGAGGACAATCGAATCGGCTTTCGAATACGCTGGCCATTTATGAAACTGCCGTTTTTGCTAGGCGGATCGGTCTCGCGCACCCAGACCTGCCGCCCCTTGCGATACAACCGCAAGTGTTCGGAGCTGACATGGCGATCCTCCTCGGGAATGTGCCATTCGCAGGTATGCCCCCGGCCAATCCGAATTTCGCCCGTCAACTGCGAAATATCGGTTTCATGCAAAACCAGGCCATCGTGTTCGAGTCGGATCTGCATGCTAGGGCCTCCACCCGCTCCGGACTTCGCGGTACCGCCAATCGTCCGGGCTGGAGAAGGTGGACTGGGCTTGTTGCGCCAACCGGGTGGCGCCTTCTCGGTCCCCCTCGACCTTGGCAAGCTCAAAGCGAATCATTTGGTTGTTGAACCAACGCGCCTCTTTTTCTCGAAGCTCTCTCAACAAATCCAACGCTTGTTTTTCATGTTTGGAATCGGCATTTTTCACCGCCGCCTGCAAAATGGCGAAGATTCTCTTGCGAATGCCGACCCACTCAACGGAGGCATCGCGTGCCAAGTCGCTTTTGATTTGTGCCAGGGCCGCCTCGGGCGAACTTGAATCCATCCCCTCGCCGCCAGACCAGTTCTTTTGAATGAATATTTCAGAGAGCCGCAGGGGGGGGGAAATCAGATTGCTGGCGCGACCATAACATGATTTTGGGATTTCCATTATGGTCGACACCAGACGCGCCCCATGCCTGAACATAAAGGCAACACCACTCCAGCTTTGACCTTCATGTTCCCTTTCGAAGAAAAAATATCGGGCCGGGATTTGATTCGCACCACGCGCATCACCATCGCAAATAATAAACAGAGTCTCGGGACTGCGCGTGACCACCCGCATAGACATCGTAGAATCTTCTTCCGGTCCTGACCCCGCATTTTCATTGGTCGTTGTTTGCGAAATTAAGCCCTCTCCGGTCAGTCCGGCAATCCATTGTTCGAACACCGTATCGATGCCCAGACTCACATCTGTCCGCTGCTCTTTAACCGTAATCCACATGGGAACATCCAAATCACGCCCAAAATAGCAAAGGATGGCCACCTGATCGGCCTCGCGCGTCACCTTCGAGACGGACGACTTAAAATACGCGATGTCGTATTGTCCCGCATCCTTCCCTCCCAAAGGTCCCGGTTCATCATTTTCGATCCGATTCCCTTTCCCGTCTTTTGGCCAGTTCACCACTTCTTCTTTGGGCGTCGACAACGCCTGGAATCCGACAGCCAGTCCAATCAGCACCAAAATGGGCATAAAGATAACCAGCAGAATCCGCCGCTTTTCACGGTGTTGGATTTCCCGGCGGGCTTCCTCGATCACTTCCCGCGGGACCCCTCTCGTCAACTGTGCACGGGTCCCTCCAATCGATTGGGCCTCTTCGTTCTCCTGCAGCCAGGTGCCGCGCGAAGGGGCGTCATCCTCGGCGAAATAGCCCTGGGTCGCGCCGGACTTCTGAGTCCTTTCATCGCGAGACCGGATAGGCGATCCCGTTGCCGCGATGCCGGGCTGCGAGGGCGACAAGGTTTCCGAAAACCGGCCGAGCCCATCGGACAGAGCCCCTCCAGACCCGGTCACGTTCATTCGGCCAGAGGTCAAATCGGCTGCTTCTTCCAAGGGTTGCAAATCGGGATGAAGATCCACCTTCAAGATCGTTCGCTTGCCCATGCGGATCGATTGGCCATCGCCGACTTCGATCCCCCCGGGCGGCACCGGAGCGTCATCCAAACGGGTCCCAAAACGGCCCAGATTTTCGATAACCACCCGATCTCCGTCGATATTCAAATGGACATGCTCGCGGGATACATCCGCCTCTTTCACCCGTACGGTGCATTTGGAACTGCGGCCGATCAAATGATCTCCGGACTCCAAATCATAGGCCTGGTTGCCCCCCCCCTCTTTCATAAGAATCAATCTGATCATAATCTTCCTGCCAGTCTATGGGCTTCCCGGAATTGATTGCTTCATCCGCATGATGATCGGGGTCAAAATAACAATGAAAACCGAAGGTAAAATGAACAGCGCCACAGGGATCATCATCAAAGACGGGGCTCGCGCCGCCTGACGTTCGGCCTTGTGGAAGCGCGCGCGGCGAATTTCCTCTCCCTGAATGCGCAGGGTATCCGTCACACTCGACCCCATCTCCGTGCTCTGCACAATGGCCGACACCACAGACCGAACCTCATCCAGCTGAATGCGATTCGCCAGTTCCTGCAAAGCCTCCATGCGGGATTTTCCGAGTTCTGTTTCCTGCAGCATGATGGAGAACTCTTCGCTCAATGGACCGCGCGGACCTTCCCGGACCAAGATTCGAACAGCAGCGCCAAAATCTTGTCCTGCCTGCATCGCCACCGTCAGCAAATCCAGCGAATAGGGCAATGCCCGACTGAGCGCTTGCTGGCGAGAGGCAGCAGCTCGAGCCAGCCACAGGGAGGGATACACCCATCCGACAAAGCCCGTCAAGAGCGCCAAGAAAATTGCAAAATCGGCCCGCAGCGTAAGCATGAACATCCCGATCAACGCCACCATACCGCCAACCATGCACAATACTGCTTGAGAACCGAGCACATCCCGGACCCCCAGCTGGTCCTGCAGCGCGGCCGCCAAAAGGAACCCGCGGATGCGACGGATCTGACTGGGAAAGCCTGCGGCGACCCATGATTCGACCCAGCTTCCGATTTCTTGCGCCGGGCCCGCAATCAGGCCGAAGAGCCCAGGCTGAACGTCCGGGTGAGGCACGCTCGAGCGCATGGCGGACTGGATTCCCAGCACCATCAGGAGCACCGCTGCAAAAGCCAAGATTTGAACCAGAATCAGATCCATAGGGAACTATACCTCGATCGTCACAATGCGATTAATGAAGAAGAACCCGATGGTTTCCATGACCAAAACCAAGGCCAGCATCGCCAACCCCATGTGGGTGTGAACCAAAGGCTTCATCAGGTTGGGATCGACCCAGTACAGCAACAGAAAAACCACGGCCGGAGCCGATGCCATGGCGATCGCCTCAAACTTTCCCTGAGCCGTCATGGTCAACAGCTTCTCCTGAAACTCCGTTCGTTCCCGAATGGTGCCGGTGATCTTATCCAGCACTTCCGCCAAGCTTCCCCCCGCCTGCATGGTCAGCCGAACAGCGCTCATCAACAGGGTGAGGTCTTCGCCGGGCATCCGCCTGCACAACCGTTGCAACGCTTCGGGAAGATCGATTCCTAGCCGATATTCCTGAAGAACCACGGAGAACTCCTCCCCCATGGGGCCACCGATATCGCGGGTGACTAGTTCCAACGTCTGTGGCAAAGAAGCTCCGGAACGCAATCCGTTTGCCAGGCCCAGAGTCAGGTCCATCAATCTCGCCTGGAACAATTGCTGGCGGATTCTGAATCGGCGGCGAGCCAACGTGCGCGGCAGTTGAAATCCAATCGCGCCGACGACAACCGCCGCAATGGCAGATCCCATCACCCCCAAAAAACCGGTGGCCAAGACAACGGAGGCGACGATCCCCCCCGCCAACAAAGCAACCGCCCAACAGGATTGGAGCAAGACGCGTGAATCTTCCGCATGCAGATGCAAACCGTCAGAGGAAACAACTTGCCCCCCAACGGCCAAATCTGTCCGCCACATGCCGGCATCCACCAATAGAGGTATGATTGTCCATACACCCAAGGCAACAGCGGAAAACACCAGCAACAATATCAAGGGTTCCATCATGCCCGATTGCCATCTGGTGCGATTGGCGTAGCCTGCGACTTAAAAATCGCCATATCCACTCGAAGATCGCCTTTGATTTTGAGTGTTTCGATGAATCTAGGAACATTTCCTGTCGCCTTGAAATGCCCGAGCATCTTTCCTCCTTCTCCGAATCCTGTTTGTTCAAAAACAAAAATATCCTGCATGAGGACGACATTGCCTTCACGCCCCGTGATCTCGGAAATCTGCGTGACTTTGCGGGACCCATCCACCATACGGGTCTGTTGAACCACCAGATCCACCGCTGAGGAAATCTGCTCACGGATAGCCACCGACGGCAATTCAAAACCCGCCGTCAATACCAAATTCTCCAAGCGCAGCAAGGCATCCCGGGGGGAGTTCGCATGGATGGTCGTCAGAGATCCGTCATGGCCGGTATTCATGGCCTGCAACATGTCGAATGCTTCCTTCCCTCGGCACTCGCCCACGATGATCCGATCCGGCCGCATTCGGAGACAGTTGATCACCAAATCCCGGATCTCCACTTTGCCCCGCCCTTCAATGTTGGCAGGCCTGGATTCCAACCGCACCAAGTTGCTGTGCGACAGCTTCAACTCGGCAGAATCCTCGACGGTCACAATCCGTTCGTCGAGGGGAATAAATTGGGAGATGATATTGAGAAGCGTCGTTTTCCCCGATCCGGTTCCACCCGAAATTAGAATATTTTGACGGGAGCGGACCGCTTCGCGTAGAAAGTCGCTCATGGGGGGCGTCAGCGTTGCAAATCGGACAAGATCATCCGATGTCAATTTGTGCTTGGCAAATTTCCGGATGGTCACGCTCGGCCCGTCCAGGGCCAAGGGCGGAATGATGGCATTTACGCGGGATCCATCGGGAAGCCGTGCATCCACCATGGGGCTCGCCTCGTCTACCCGACGTCCCAATGGCTCAACAATTCGCCGGATAATCGTCATCAGATGGTTGTCATCGGAAAAACGCACGCCGGTCTTGGACAACTTTCCGCCTTGCCGCTCGACGAACACCTGACCGGGGCCGTTCACCATGACTTCGTTGATCCCTTCTTCCGCCAACAAGGGGGAAATGGGGCCATACCCGATCAACTCGTCCATCAGCGCCTGTCGCAACACAGACAAAGAAATGCCCGTCGGAAGCTCGTGCCGCAGCTCGCGAAGCACGGTATCCAAGGTCTGCTCGACCTTGCCAATGGTTTCATCATCAAATTTCTGCTTCAGCGCCAGTTCCGTCAGCTTGAGCTTCGATAGAATGAGTTCATGAATTCTCTTTTTGAGCGCCATGACCTCCGGGGCATACAGAATTTCCAGATAATCGGACGCGGAATCCGGGCTTTTGGAATGGCGCCCGCTCCCCCCCCCGCTACTGTCCGATCCGATTCTGCCGCTCTCGCGATACACCAGCAGATATTCCCCCATCCCGATCTCATCTCTGTCGGAAAGGATCACATCTTTGACAATGGGGCTCCCGTTAACATAGGTCCCATGCGTGCTACCGACATCCGTTAAAATGCACTGTCCGCCCTGCCATGAGAATTGTGCATGCCTGCGCGAAACCTTGGTGCCGGGAAGCGGTATATCGCACCCGTCGGGAAGACGCCCGGCAACAAGCGTCTTCCCCTCTTCCAGGGGGACGATGCGGTCCTGACCCTGCTGTGCACATTTGATCACCAATTCCGGCATATCGAAGGCTTTTAAGCTTCCTTCCCTATTTCAAGGGCGTCTACATGCGGTCTTTCAGCCCCAGGGTTTGCTCGGACATCGGTTGGCTGGACGTTCCACCACCGGCAAGATGGGAACTGATCAGAACCAATACACGCACTTCCTCGCTACCCGATTCCTTGTCGGAAGTAAACCAGTTGATCACAGGAATCTTGCGCAGGAATGGAATGCCTTTCTGGCCCAGCGTTTCCATCGTCTGCTTCGATCCTGCGATGACCACGGTCTGTCCGAGCGGACAGCTCACCGGAGTATTCTTGAAGTCTTGGCCCACAATATTGTAATCGCCATTCCCCAGAGGGAGTGGCACCGTGGCACTACCATCCAACATCAATTGCGCGGTTGCGGAATCCGACAAGAAGCCTTTTGCCTTGATCTCCAGGCCGTATGGGATGTCGATCACGTCGCCGCTGGTTTCTCCGCTGACCTTCGTCTTGATGGTGCCGCCATCCAAGTACTCCTGGGCCTCGGCGGCGTTGCTCTGCAACCGCATATGTCCAATCTTCTCCGTGTTGCGTTTCCCATCGCCGCTCATCAAGCGCAGGGCTCCATTCAACTCTGTGCTGATCGTATAGTTGCCGTAGGAGGAACTCGAATTATCGATCCCACTCCCAAATTTCCCCTGCACCGCCGCCGAGGTGTCGCTCACAAACATGAGCCCCCGCTCCAACAGATTTCCTGTCCGGGCTTGGAAATCGGACTCCGACATGGTAATAATCGCCATGCCTAATTCAATCGAGGTTGAATCCAATTTCACATCCACCACCGCCATGACTTTTCCCTCTTTGCCGGGGTCCGTGCCCGGCTCCGCAAGCATCCATTGATGAGCCGCCAAGACCCCCTGGATCTTAGCCAAATCGCCTTGGTTGAGCACCGTTCCCCTCAGCACCAAACAATTGCGCGAAATCTGCATGGAAATTACGCCGGGCGCGGCAGATTTATTTCCGGGTTTTTCAACCACTTTAATACCGAGAGCTTCGAAGGCTGTCATCAAGCGCTGTTTAGCCTCGGGCGTGAGATTGAATTCAGCCAAATTCATCACTTGCGGCGAATACATTCCCACCACGCGCTCCAGTCGACTCCATTGATCCAAGCTGTATGCGTCGCCTTCGATCAGCACCTTGCCGCTGGCGGCATCCATGGTGGCTTCGACTCCGGGAATATCCTCCAGCCGCCTGCGCACGGATGAAAGAACAACGCTAATTTCAGGGACGACATTCACGTCATACTGGGCAGAGTGGTCTCCGGACCCGGTGACCTGAAAGCTGGTGGTTCCCTGCGCCAAGCCCACAACTCTGATTTTTTGAGACGCCTCTCTTTCGACCCGGATGATCGCCTTGTCTGCGATGCTGATCCCCTTCACTGCAAAGTCGGTCTCGATCGATTGCATCCCGCCCTTGGACATGGAAATGACCTCGTCGGCGGCCTGTGCCCCCGGGCAAAAAATCAACCCCATGCAAATGCAACACAATATGGCCCACAAGCCCTGTTTCGTTTGTTTTTCGATTTTCATGATTTAACCCTTTCTACGCGCCGTTCGATTATTATTCATCCTTTGCAACCATGCCGGGCTGGTTCGGCAATATCACCGGCAACAGCCCCTTGGTCAAATTACCAAAAGAAGTCTCGTCCACCTTTCCGATATCCACGCGATTGACAGCCGTTTCGTCGCCCGGACGCCGCAAGGCGAGCGTCAACTTGAATCGCTCTTGGGCCGCAACCAGCAATTGGGCCTCCTTGGGCGGCAAGCCGACAACCAACTCTCCAGAGCCCCCCGCCCCTCCCATCGCCATGATCTTAACTTTGGGAAACAACACCAAGGTGGCCAGTTCGGTGATTCTGGTCGGGGGAGCGGAAAGATCGGCCGAGGGAATGACTTTTTCTGATGGAAACGTGCCGAGGATCGCCACTTCATCGCCAGGCTGCACCATGGCGGCGATTCCATCGTTCCCCACGTTCAATGTCACCGCCCACTCTCCCACCCCTACCATGGTTCGATTGGGCTCCAGATCGGTCAGCAGGATATAATCGTTGGCCATAATCCGGCGCACAACCTTTTGCCCCACCAATCTGGATTTCATAGTGGCCGGCGTAGCCAAGGCGGGCTGGGCCGAAGCGGGAACGATTTTCTCTCCGAGCATATCAACTGTTAATTCAGCCCCGGCCGGCACCTCGCGGTTCACAACCGTCAAGGTTACTGGCGCTTCCTCGACTTTGTCCTTATCCCCCAGCATCCGCTGCACCACCATCACCGCCGACAGCCCCAGCAACACAGCCAACACCAATGGAATATAATTTTTCATCGCCCCAGCCACCCTCTGTTTATGCTTTGCATCTCATTGCACACTCATCGCCGCAAGCCTGTTTGCAAATCTTCTCCCAGCGCAAAACCGGTTTCGCCGATTTGAATCTCCCACAACATCACCAACAATTGCCTTTTGCCCTGTCGGAACAACAGCACCTCCAACGGGTTTCGATGATTACCTATTGGCATACTTTTGTCCAGCTTCCATTTCTGGCGGACCAAGGTCGTCTGAAAATGCCGAACCGCCGCGCGGAACACCAGAGGGACCCGTCCGGTCTGTTGCCACGTGTCGCCGGAGTCATCATGGCGGTCCACCACCGCCAGTGCCGGCAAGTCGATTTTACGTAAGCCCGACTGCCATGATGGCGGGGTCTGGATCGCAAAAACCGGCGCTCCGAAACACATCCAAACGGCTGCAAGCCAGATGCCCCATCCCGCACACGCTCGATTGTCCTTGTCGACTGTCATATGTCGTTATTGCACATAGACATCCGCCCATTGCTCATCCCGAATGTCCACGTAGTAGACCGATAACGAATCTGTTGCATCAAATTCTTCCTCACGTGTCCCGTTGACACCTGAGCGCATCACCACGGCATGCCCCTCGTACCCGGATGGACCCGGGGAAATATCCCTTCCATGCATTTGTGAAAAAGGGGCCGTCGACACATCGCTTCCATATGCGACATCCCCGACTGCCAGCCAACCCTGAATCCATACCGGCATGGTCCCATCCAGATCCACCCCGGCATAAGCTTCGTAGGACCAGCGGGGAGGAGAACCCGCCGGAACGTTGATCCGGGGCGTTTTGCTGGAATCCTCTGGGAAAAAGTTACCTTGGATTTCTTGAGCGAGGCCGTCCGTATCCCCGGCGCGATAGCGGTTCCCAATGCTCCAGGCCGCGTATCGGTCGGCCAGGACCAGCCGCTGCTTCGCATAGATCAAATCGCCGATCCATGCCATGCTCCCTATCAACAGGATGAACAGGGGCATGGCGATCACCGCTTCCAGCATCACGCTTCCGTTTCGGTTCGATCGGTTATGCTTTCGTTGGATGGATGGTGTCATTAGCATGGGGTGACAAGCGAGTTACGTTGTTTATTGGCTCCATCGCATGTAGGGGTCGTGTCTATTGTATGAGTCTGCAGGAGCGCCCCCACCGGAATCGCTCGAATATGGTTGCGAACCTTCATACGTACTGTCAGGCAAAACGGAATCAGTCGAGGACGACGAATCCTCGCTGGAGTCAGCCGGGGACGATCCTTGCCCATCCCCCGGCATGACAGCCGCCTCGGCAACCGCCGAGGATGACGGGTCAGCCACCGGCGCATCGGAATTCCCTCCAAATAAATTGTCAACCCAATCCATGCCTCCCGATAACCAGGGACTCGCTTCGATGACTGAATCGATCACATCGTTCACGGTATCCATCACCGCATCCCCGAGCATGCCGAGCGTTTGGTCCCGGACATCTGCGAAGAGCTCACCCAGCATGGCTTGAGGGTCCTCCCGGAAAGCCTCGATCCAATCGAGCAAGTCGGACAGGCTGCCCAAGCCCAGTTGCTCCATCAAGGCCGAGGCATCGAGGGAAAATTCAACCCCGACCGAAGCTCCGATGCCGACGGCCAAGCCCGCGCCGAGTTGGAAGGTGATTTTGCCGTCGAATCCGATTGTCACGATCGCCTCGGCATGGGCCATCGCGCCGGCGTGGACTTCCGCCTGCAAGGTCACTGAAGCCGTCAATCCGAACACATTGGCATCGAAGGTGACCGAAGCTTGTGCACTGACAAAGGCCCCCGCCTCGGCCTCGCCGCCGATGGTGATGCCATGCTCGTCGATATAGGCGCCGATCTGCCCCGACGCCCCAAGCATGGCCTCCAGCGCGACACTGCCCTGGACCCCGGCACCCAGATTTTCATCGCCAACTCCGAAATGCTCGGAGGCCGCCTGCAATTCCGCAGCCAATCCTAGTTGGCCGGAGACTTGCACCCCGTTATCTCCGACCTGGGCGTTTCCACTGGCACCCACATCCACGTGGTGATCGACCGTGCCGTATTCGTTCTGAATGGATCCTTCCTGATGGAAACCCACTTGCCCTTCCGACACGGTCTGGCCGTTTTCAAGCGTCGTCCCGCCCAGCTCATGCCCCTCGCCGACATTGGAGGAAGAGTACTCATGAGTCGAGTTGTGCTCATAACTGGCACCGCCCCCGCCCGTCAACCCGGTATCGGTTGTCTGAACGTTGGGCGCCGTATAAGACGTGTGCGTTGTGTCGCTGTAGGACGTTTCCGTGGAGATTCCCTCGCCATCCGTGACGTGGGTCGAACCTTCCTCATGCCAGGTCGTCTCGACGGGGGTGCCGTCCGCCTGCGCCAAAACCCGGCCCGGGGCACCGCCAAAGGCTAAAACCAGCGCCAGCAGCAGTGCGGAAGCTCCGAACATCGGCCCAAACTTTTCAGTGGTTGTTTTCATGGATGTGTCTCCTGTCACCGTCAATCGACCTTGCCGCCCGTGCCCCAGCTCGACTCTTCGCCGGCGGCCACCTTTTCAAGCTCCGCGATGAACGCCCGCGCCTTGGCCCCGGCCTCCGTCGGCGTTGCGCCCACTCCCGCCAGCACCCGGATGCCGCGCTTGATGTCGGATTTCGTGACCACGAGGGCGCGGCCCAGATTGTACGCGGCATCGGAATAATAAGGATCGGCCGCCACGGCACGGCCAAAAAACTCCAAGGCCCCCGAAGCGTCATCCTGCTTCGCCGCCAACACCCCCAGATTGTTCAGCGCCCGGGCATGCGTGGGCTTCAACTCGACGGCCTTTCGGTAGCTGGCCGCCGCTTCGCGATCCTCCCCCTGGCGCTCCTGGCAGGTGCCCAGCACAAACCAATTCTCGGACTCTTGAGGATAGTTTGAAACGGCCACATCCATCAGCGTCCGCGCCTCGGCCAGTTGGCCGGCATCGAGCAGCACCGCCGCCAAATCGCTCCGAACAACAGTATCCCCCGGCTTCTGCGCCAAGACCTCCCGCAGGATCTCCTCCGCCTGGGGCAGACGGCCCTTCGCCGCCTGCAAGCGCCCCATCTGCAATCGCAGGGTCCAGGAATCCGGGGTCGCGGCCACCGCTTTGCGCAAGACCTGCTCCGCCGGATCGATCATGCCCTGCTGCAGATAATAACCGACCAATTGGGCGTTGGCTTCCGGCGTATCGCCTGCCACCGTCACCAAGGCCTTCAATACGCCCTCCTGTTTTTCGGGCAGACCGCCCCGATCATAGACCTTCGAAAGCAGCATCAGGGTCGCGGTGTTGGCGGGATCCAGCTTCAAGCTCTCGACCAGATACTGCGACGCCATCTTGAGATTGCCCGATGCAATCAACAGCTCGGCCAGATTGTTCAGGGGCATGACGTTCAGGGGATTGGTCTTGACCGCCTGCTCGAACGCCGCCTGGGCCCCTTGAATGTCGCCCTGTTTAAGCAGGGACGCCCCCAGATTGTTCATCGCCAACGCATGTTGGGGGTCGGCCGCAATGGCCCGCCGGAAGTACGGCTCCGCCTCTGCCGGATTGCCCTGGAGAAGCAACAGATTCCCGGCATTGTTCGCCGCCGCCGCCAGCACCTTGGCGGCTTCTGGATCCTGACTGGTGGCAGCCTGATCCATCGCAACTTTGAACGATTCCAACGCCGCATCCAACTTCTGTTCGTCCATCTGCTTCAATCCTTGTTCATAGGGGTCGGTAAAACTCTTCATGGCGGCCGGAATTTCTTCTTGTTCCGGGGAGGGGGCCTGGGCCCAACCCGCACCTCCTGTCCAAGTCAAAAGTGCTAAAAAGAGGGCCGACAATGTCCATTTCTTCATAATTTTCCTCCCAAATCGCTTTTGCATCGCTCTCATGCTCCGTCCTTGCCTTTCGCGCAGCCGCTCGCCTTCACCACCATTTTGAAGAGTAGTCCCATCCCGCCAGCCAAAACAATCAAATATTTTCATCAGTGATACAGATCCTCCGCCATGTCCAACTCGCTCAACCCATCACTCAACCCATTCATAACGTCGTTACCCTCCAACTCCCGCCACTCCGCAGAAGTCATCAGGTGGGTCAGCAACCGGTCTCCGGCATCCGGGTCCAGCCATTCCCCGACCGTATAGCCCCAAGAAGGCGCATGTCCCGCAGCCCTTGAGCGGTTTGCCCAGGCTGGTTTCCTCCCAGACCATGCGCTGCGGACCGGAAGAAGAACTCCATCCCAGTCGGAGAAGGTCAGATTGGCGGCATTCATGCTCCAGCCAGGGAAATTAGCGCTGCCGTACCACTCGTTGGCTGCCTGGTTGTCAGTTTTCCCCTCATCGCGGGAAATGAAGTGGGAATCACAGGTGGGGTTGTAGCTGCCCTCTTGAGAATCCCGGCCGACATCAAGATAACCGGCCCGGGCTGCCGCCACGCCCCACATGTATGGGTTCCCGCCCGCACTGGGCCGAGGATTGAACACACTAAACAGACCGAGGTCGCCAAACGTGCTCAAAAACGGATTCTGCATCCGTCGAGCCGCCGCGACCACGATGGCTCCCTCTTCCTCAAAATACTCCCGGCTCAAGATTCTCGGTCGTGCCGGTTCCTGCATATCAAAATAGACTTCATTGCCGGGACGCGCATCCGCGCCACGAATAATTTGAGAACCTTTGACGATGTTGTGAACATTATCACAGCTCCAATAGTGGCAATTGAGACCGCAACTGTGCCGGCGCATCCTCCACCGATTTCCATACCATTCCCAAGTGGCCACCAGCCTCGCCCCCTGCTCGTATTTTCGATAAAACCCGCCGTCCTCAGACGTCAAATTATACCAGTCGCCGGCCCCCGAACCGAAAATGCTATTGGGATCGGTGGCCGCCCCGAAAAGGGATCGGAAAAAGTTCTGCTCATCCTGCCCCGTAAAGCACGCGGAGGCCTCGTGCAGCACCGCAAATCGAGCATCGCCCGTCGGAGTCGATTGCATGTTTTTTTGCATGATTTTGCGGACAACCTCTTCGATCCGGCCTTGCAAAAGATTGACGATATTGTCTTCAGCCTCATTCATGCCCTGAATGGCTAAATGAGCATCTCTGATTTGCCCCTTGACTTCGTTGCGTCGGCCGGCAAAAGCGTTGATTGCCGCATTAATTTCGTTAATATGGACAAATCGCCCGTTGAGGTTGACATGCTTTCGATCGCTGGTACTACCTGAATAGTGGTCGTTGAAATGACCGCATCCGGCATGGTTGTGTTTTTCAGCCTTGTCGTAATCCGGCTGCCATTGGTCGCGCACCAACCGCAACCATTCATCCACGGTGACATCCATCTGCTGCTTCCCCAGCTGAATGTAGGTCCACCCCATAGCGCGGTTGATGGCGGCGATGCGGCTGATCGCGTCGGCCTGCACCACCGCCGCTGAATAGGCGGCGGCATCGGCGGCGTTCTGGAGTTCGATGCGCTGGCGGATGTTCTCCCCCGTCGCATAGACCGCGCACGCCATCATGAACAAGGTCAGGTAGACAATCACGGTAATCGCCAGCACGACCCCGCTCTCGTCCCGCCACAACCGGGCGCACGCCTTGTTCAGTTGATTCAGCATCGATCGATCCATTTCATATGCCGTTGTCGTGCGCATGACGATATCTTCACCATGCAGGGCCTCCCGGGTTTTGCCAATTGCCCGCCGCAATATAGGTCTGGTAGGGCTTGGGCAACACAACAGTTTCCGTCAGCCGGATATGCGGGAACGGCGGCCAGCGGTTGCCCGTGGCATCCGCGGTGGTGACGCGCCATGGTGACTTCGAATCCCATGGGTTCATCCCCCAGGCCAGGATGGGGCCGATGATGGGCACCACCAAGGCGAAATCGTGTTCCACGGTCGCGGAAACAGTCAATGGCACAACGTGCGACACTACCGCGCGAGTCTTTTGCTCTATGAGGGCCTTGGCCTCCGCAATTTCAGCCGGATTGAGTTCGCTGGCAACGACCATGGATTGACACACATTCGCCGCCACCTTGCAGGCCACCCACTCCGCCTCGGAACGCGCAAGTCCGTTCAGCCCCGCTCCGATGCTCGTTCCTAGGCAATTGGCTGCATCCAGTCCGGCGTAGGCCAGTTGTGGGTCGGGCTGCGGCCAGCTGTCGTTGTTGACAGTGGGTCCACCCGTTTCGCACACTGACACCATGGCCGCCCGCGCGCCGCAGAACGCCGCGTAATGCACCACCTGCTTGGCGATTAGCAACAGCGCGAACTGGACACAGGAAAAAATCAGCACCAACATCACGGGAAAGACAATCACAAACTCCAGCATAACAGCCCCGCGCCGACGCTGTTTCCACTTTGTTGAGTGTTGCTTCACAGCCTTTGACTGTCTGTAGCAGCCATGAAACACATGAAAATTCCCAGCCTGTCCGACGAGATCACCGGCGCTCCATCAGTGGAGACGACACGACTCGGTGCCGAAAATTGGCCTGAATCTTCGCCTCCAAACTTGTCCCGCCCTCTCGCCCGACCATGCGGTCGGTCTGCCAGCGAGCATCCGGCCTGACCGGGCGGCCCAAGTCTCTGGAAGGATCTTGTCATTGCGGCATCACAACGCTTATCGAAGTCCACCCACACCTTGGGCGGGCTGGGACCAATCATCTTGAATCGGCATGTCGCCATCCGAAGATGGCGTGGAGGACGGCAAAAGAAAAGTTCCCGTGTCGTCAACAGGATTTGATTCACCGCCAGAAACCGGCGGCGGTGTGACAGGGTCTCCATCCGAACCGGAAGGGATGCTATTAACGATATCCACTCCCTCCCCCGGCTGGGTCCAATCATCTTGACTTGGCAGATTGCACGCCGCTTCGTCAGATTGCGCCATTTCCTCTAAACACGCCTGCCACATTTCAGTTTTCATGGTCTCTATTCCATGATCAGCAGTTTTTTGCTTCCAGTTCCACCAAGACCCTTCTTCACCAACCATGATTTTGTCTCCGAGAACCCGACCAAGAGCCAGATTGTTGGCCACGTCATTCAGTATATCGTTGTGATGCACATAATTTCGAAAAGACCCGGACGTGTTATCTTCAAAGCGAGCGGCAAACTGGTCCACGGTAGCTGGATTAAACCCGATTGAATCCCCTCCCGCACACAATGCCGCATATTGCGCTAATCCACCGCCCAAGGAATGGCCGGTAAAAACCACTGTCGCGTTTGGATTTTTGGCCATGGTGTCTGCCGCATATTCGGCAGCGGCATAGTATTGAGGCGCAAAGGTTGACAGACTATTATGAATGTTCGACGCCCAATCCATAACGTTTAAACCCTCCGTGCCACGAAATGAAACCACAATTTCGCCGGTTGATTCATTTTTATATGTAGCGGCAGCGAACCCACTCCAGCCATACTTGTAATCAATTTGAACCCATTCCGTACTTGTGTTTTGTCCAGGCGTTTCAACAATCACCTTGTTACCAACGTATCCGTCGGAGTACGCGGCCTCAGCCAATCCTGCATAGACAAGGTCGTCGCAGACATTCCCGAAACAAGCGCCGACCAGCAACCACATTATGCTCAGCAGCAAGAAGGCATTGACGGCACACCGTTGAATCCATCCCGTAAATAATGGTGAAATTTTCATTTTGCCACCTTCCCTTGGAGAAGATTCACGATGTTTGTCGCCTTGATTGCTCGAGCATATTCTTCAGCCGTAAAACCCGACTTGCTTTGAATGTCAAGGCGAGCACCAGATTGCACCAAAACAAAGGCAGTGTCCTTATGCCTGTTCACGACAGCTCCAATTAGCGGGGTAATGCCATTCCCATCTTGAATGTCTATCGAAGCCTTGTTGTCGATTAACGCTTGGGCTGCCTGCGCCCCACCCGCTTTGGCTGCATGAATGAGTGCAGTATATCCAAGTGCATCTGTTTCATCCACGACTGCTCCTGCTTCAATAAGGAAGCGGACCATCCCTGCCTGGTTCCCCTCGGCGGCGAACATCAGCGGCGTTCTCCCGAGTTGATCCTTGGCCGCAAGGCTTGCCTTGTTTTGGAGCAACAAGCCGGCAGTATTGGTATGTCCTCCTGCGGAAGCGTACATCAGTTGTGTCTGGCCAAATTTGTTTGTACAATCAATGCCGACACCCGACGAGATCCCATCGGCAAGCCGAACCATGTCTCCATCCTTGGCGGCATTCATCATCTGGTTGATCGGGTCATTATTGGCCTCTTCAATAAGGGCATTGATGTCTGCGCCTGCTTTTTGCGCATGGATTTCCTGAGCCATCGCAGCAAGCAGAGATACAGCAATCCCAATGACCGCCATTTGTTTGGCACCCAATTTTTGTATAGATGTGACCATATATTTTTTCATAGCTTTCCTTTGGATCTATTACATCTTGATTACCTGATAGCATCACTTTTCGTTCAATTATAAATAAATTCCATTTGCGAATATATCCCTAATCATTTGAGAACCATCGCCGCCAACATTCCGATCGTGATCGCGATACTGAAGGGGATGCGCTCCTTGTCGCCGGCACGCGGCGGCAACGCGGCGGCAGCGACCTTCCGGTCATACCGCCAGTCGCAAACACACCGCACCAAGTGCTTCATCCGCGCCGCATCCAGCCGGCCCATCACCATCATCACGATTGCCAACACCAACCCGGCCAACGACGAATACCACAGCAGATAGATCACGTTGGACCACCCCACGATGGCACCGGCCGCCGCCATCATCTTCACGTCGCCGCCACCCGCACCACGCGCCAGAAACGGAATCAGCAGGAACGCTCCCGCCACCGCCGCCGCCGCGAACCCATCCATAAACAGCGGCATGCCGCCATATCCGAATCGAAACAACAACACCACCGCCAAGCCGCCAACTGTCAACCTATTCGGAAGAATCCGAGTGCGCCAGTCCATCCAGGACAAGATGCTCCCGTATACACCCGCCAGCACGATCCACAAACCATCCATAGTTCTCCTACCAAGCCATCGGCACGCGCAAAGGTGACAAGTCGAAATTACTTGTTAAAACCGCCCTGCACTGCATCAGCCGCCGCTCCATCAGCCGCTGAAGCACCCCCCGCTGCATTATAGTCGGCGGCGGCTGTATTCGGCGAGAATAGTGAGTTGCTCATCACACCGAACATTCGCCCAATGTCACGCCCAAAGAAACCTACAACAGCCGCCACAGCGGCCGCAATCAACACAGCCAGAATGACATATTCCATCATCACCGCACCGGCTTGATCCCCCGCGAGACGGCACAATACGCGTCCTAAGGTGCTCCGCTTTGCCCGTGCAATCATCATCTTCATCCGCATTTCACTCTTCATGGATTTCTCCTTGTTCTGATTTTTGTTTGTTTCAATCTATGGAATCGGCAGCCCGATCCCGGAAATGATGCTCTTGTACAATTCAACAAAATTGTCACCAAGCAGTCCAAATGAAGCCGTTGTCCCATCTGCGGACATCCCCGAAGGATTGAAGATCACCATGTTGTTGAATGTAATCAGCGGCAACGCGATGCACAGCATCAAAATCACATACTCGAGAAGAACCCCGCCGCGTTCATCCTGATGAAAAGGTTTCAATTGGTTATTCCCGATGCACATTGAGTTCTCTTTAAAAAAAGATATTCCCTGCACCCTCGTGATGTCCAGATAATAAACAATCCCAGGCGTTCGGCCTTCTTGTGTAACTTTACACAACAATAATTTAGAATTCCTCGCCACAGCTCATGCATCCTTTCGCTGTTTCGTTCCACAACCCTCCGCCCCATCACCGATCGGCCGGCTTGTCGTTCAAAAGCTCTTCCAAGGTTTCCCAGGTTGCCTCGTGAACTGGGTCGAGCGAAATGCCTCCAAAAGCTCGTTGAACCCGATCACCCCCCTTGTTCATGAAGAAACGGATCACCAAATCCATTCCCGGATTGTTGTTTGAATCTTCAAAATACTCGGCGGCGTCCTGCAACACGGAGTCATCCACCTTGGAAGCCAGCTCCAACAAGGGGCCGGCAAGCTCCTGGCAAGGGACTCTATAATCCGCTAGATAATGAGCCCTAACCTTTTCCAGATTCTGCTCCTTAACTAATTTATCAACGCGATATTCTCCGGAATCGATGTCACGTGTGACCTGATTAACATATTTTTCAAAGAGATTGGCTGCAGCTGCACTGCCTAGCAACACGTCATATTTATTCAACTTCCCATCGTTTTTCGCAAATGTTGCAAGCTGTTCTAGGGCTGCGCGTTGCATGCTTGGCATGTTTTGTCTGAAGAATTCCCGATGCGCCCACCACCGGTCTATCTCAGGGTCTTTCAGAAGGTCCCTTTGGGGAGGAAGGACGCTGCTGTCCCAGCCCAGAAGCTCGCTTTCAAATTCGCAACGATCCGCCACGGAGGCATCCAGTTCTTGGAGCTCTTTGGCCAGTTTCTTCAATCGGCCTGCCAAATCGTCCCATTCGCTTCGGTCCAAAGCCTCTGTCTCCGCCGCCCACGCTTTAAGACGCCGATATTCGGCCCGCGTTGAATCATTGATTATCATTTGGGGGGGATAGTCAGGGAACCCGGTAAGGTTCAGTTCTAGAGGGTCTCTAATCCTGGGCCTTTGGGCAAACGGATCGGAGACCTGATACAAACTTTCGCAGTAATCACGGACCGAGGCATCGGCTTTGGGGATACTTTTCTTTATGTCTTCCTCAACTTTGCTGGCGCAGACCTTCTTCAGGTCGCGATATTCGGAAACGTATCCCTTCCATGTAAAATCAAGTTTGTTCGGCTCTGCCAGCTCCCGGGCCAAATTCTTCCACTCCTCCTTTTTCCGCAGATCCAGCATCTCCCGAAGGGTTTTCAGATTTGGCTGGGGCGTCCATTCAGCGGGACCCCGGACATCATACTTTTTGACGGCTTTCTGGATCTGGACCGGACGGGTTATCGACTTGTGATCATCCCGCTCGAATTGAATTTTATAATCGCCAGGAGTTCGCAATTCACCATTGTCGACAGGACTGAGTTTTCCACCTGCAACCCAAAAGGCGCGGACGGGAGGCCCGTTCGCCGCCGCTTTCTCCGGATTCCACGAAACCAAAACCCGAGTGAGGTCAAACGAGCTCAGCGTCCAGTCCTCTCCCCCGCCGGGAATAATGTGAACCCCTAGTTCCTGCGCCTCGAATCCCTTGTCGACAGGCTGCGCCGTGACGTTCCTCTTTTTGGCCGTCTTGACCGGCAACTTCCAATCCATGGTTTGACCGGCAGAAATCTTTTGGGATTCTCCGCGTCGGGAGCCCGTTCGAAGCGTAATGTCCCGACCGGACTGGTTATCGACTCTGAGAATGAATATCTCTCGTTCGCGGGCCAGTGCCTTGGCTAACGTCTTTTCCGGATCGATCAAGCTCTTGACGCCGGGCCTGTTCAAGAGTTGCTCCACCGCATCGATTCTCCCGGCGCGATCGGACAAAGGGGCGCGATCGGAAAGAATGTCGCTCAGCGAGGCGGTGCAGGCGAGCGCAGCGGCTTTCAATTCTTTTGCAACCGCCGCATTTGCTCTGACAGAATCCGGCCACCCGGATTGAATGGAAACCAATTCCTCTGAAATGTCGGCCACCTGCATGGCGGAGGAGGCGGTTTGAACTTGGCTTTGGAACTCTTGCAGCCTGCGCTTTGCTTTCGTGATTTTGTATGCGTTCTTTTTATCGATTTCATCCTGAGCCAAGATCGCCGTCTCCTTCGCACCGGTTACTTTTTCAACCAGCGGCTTAATTTCTTCCGCCCGATTCCACGGTTGCCCTTGGCCCAGGGCCAGAATCTCTTCGAAAGACACCTGTACCTTCTCGTCCGAATTAACCCCGTTTCGGGTATAGGCCTGTATTGTTTGCTCCGCGGCCTGATCCACCCATTTGAGAAAACATGCAAAGACCGCCTGGTCCAGCTTGGTTTTGCTCTCTTCGGGCAGGTCCTGATTCCGCCGAAACTTTGAATACTTGTCCAATAGGTTCTTCAAGCCATCGCGGGTCTTAACCTGATTCGCATCGATCGCCAATAGTTCAGCTTGTTCCTGCATTTTCTCTTTGAGTAGGTCGGCATTCTCGTTTTCTTCGCGCAGACGCAGGGCCGTATCATATGCATCCCGACTGGAGACCAGGGTTGGTTTCATGTCCGAAACCGCACCCAGCCAGCCGCTCCCGGAAACCAATTCAAGCTCTTTGATCAATTGGTCTGCCTCAACAAGAGGGGTCCGGATCCCCGCGTCAACCTTCCCGGGCGAGTCCAATGCTTCCAGGATCTTCATGATCTTGTTGCTGAATGCCGCCGGCAGTTCGCCAATGCGCGATGTCAATTCCCGATCCAACTCTTTCGGTTTGACGGCGAGCTCATCCATACGCTTCTGGCAGCTCTGCAACCTCTCGACATAGTCAGCCGTTGCTTTCGCAGGCTCGCTCAGAAAATCTTCTAACTCGATCCTGACAGATTTCTCTCTATGCTGCTGACGCCTGCCAAGGAGACCGGGACCGAGTGTGAACCCGCCGACGAGCAACGCCACCGTCAAGAGGGCGGCGGCCGCCCAGGACCACTTCCGACGCCGGGCCCGTTGAACCTTGTACTGCTCCAGCCTCGAGCCCAGTCCATCGCCGGCCATGGTGCCCGGCGTGGGAGCCACCGTATGGGTTCCGGCACCCATCGTGGTGCCGCCGACCGTGCCCCCCGCCGTTCCGATGGTGGCGGGAGCGCGGGTCGATCCCTCCATGGGGGCGACCGTGGATAAATCCAGGTCGCCCTTTGCCGACACCTCTCCGCCCATCAGGGTTTCCGGTTCCGGCGGTGCCGGAGACGGCGCCGGAGCGGCGGGGATCGCGGGCTTCGGTTCGGCGGGCAATACCGGCTCGGGCAGAGGGGCGGCTGGACGGAGATACGCCAACGCCTTCCGGATTTCCAGTTTCATCGCTTCGGCCGAAGCAAAGCGCCGACGCGGCTTCATCGCCAAGGCACGCTTGACGATGTCTGCCAAAGCGGGGCATTCCTGGAAAGCGGGTTTCGAAAAATCAAGGCGCGGCTCAATACGCGCACGCTCCAAGAACAGAGGCCAGGCATCCTTCTCCGCCCGGGGCAAGGGAGGGAAAACGGGCGCCCCGGTCAAGGCTTCGTACAGGCATAGTCCGAGGGAATAGATGTCCGACCGGGCGGTTCCACGGTCCTCGCCGGCGGCAAATTCAGGGGGCATGTAGTCCAACGTTCCGGGAATAGAGCCCGCTGTGGCGGTCCCCTGAACATCACGCGCCACGCCCAAATCAAAGATTTTAGCCCGATCGGGCTCTCCGGCGGGAGCATAGAGATTGCTGGGCTTGATGTCCCGGTGGATGATGATATCCTGGCCGTTTCCTGCATGGAGATATTGCAGGGCATCCAGATAGCCGTCGAATAAGATCAGCGCTTCTTCCGTCGGCAAGCCTTCCTCGGCGTTTTTTACCCGCGACCGAAGCGTGGCGGCTGGCATGCCATCCAGGTATTCCATGACAAGGAAATAGGCCCGCGTGTCATCCGACCGGTCCATCTGTAGGAAATCCACGTATTCCACAATATGCGGATGGCGAAATTCCTGAATCAAGCGGGCTTCTTTGATGAAGCGATGGGGCGAATGCTGCGCCGCCGACAGATATTTTATCGCTACCGTCGCCCCATCCCGCACCCGCCGGGCGCGATAGACCTCGCCAAACCCGCCGCGACCGATCCACTCCTCGCATTCGTAGGTCTCACCGCCCTTGTGGCGAATCGTCCGCGGCTTGATCGCCTGCAAGGCCTCCCGCATCTCGTCGAAATTCTGGAAGCGGTCTTCGCGCCGCATCGCCAGACATTTCAGGATAAATGCGCGCGCGTGCGGATAGACCCGGAAAATCTTGGCCTTAAAGGATACATCCAGCCCTTTGAGGTCCTGCCACCGGGTAACGAAGGCGATGGGGATGTTTCCCTCCAACGCCGGGAAGGGCAATTGCCCCGTCAAGGTCTGATAGAAGCAGACGCCCAGACTGAAGATGTCGCAGGGCTCATACTCCTTCAGATGCGGCACCTGCACGAAATCCGGGGACATGTAGTCGAACGTCCCCTTGAAATCCCCGGTCGTGGTGGTCCCGCCTTCATCGATGTGGGCAATGCCAAAGTCGATCAGCTTGACCGTACCGTCCAATACGATGTGGATGTTGGAGGGCTTGATATCCCGATGGAAGACCCCCTTGTCACGAGCGTAAATCAACCCCTCCAGACACTGGCTGAGAATCCCGCGCGCAGACTCGAAGGGCAAGCCTGCCGGACGCTCCTTCAGCAACGTCTTGAGATCGTCGCCATCCAGCAATTCCATGACAAGGCACATGGCCTCATCCCATTCCCCCTCGCTCTTGAAAAAACATTCCAGATAGCGGACGATATTCGGATGCACCAGCCCGTGGAGAACCTCCGATTGCCTTTGCTGGCGCCGGACGGCCTCTTCATCGGCTGCCTGACGTTGCAGGATCTTGATGGCGACCAAGGCGCCCTGCGGAACATCTGCGGGGTTGTCCTCCACGCAAACGGCCTTGAACACGCGCCCCTGCCCCCCCGCGCCGAGGAGCTGCAATCGCTGATATGCGCCTATCCGATTTTGTGAAGAATCCTCCATATGCCCGATCAAGCGCAGCAGCTATCTAGAAGGCTCTGCAGGTGTCGTCATATTCAACACAACAGACGATACTTCCTGCAGAAGATTCCGAATCTGAACTGGATCGCATACTTTCTGCCATTGTCGAATATCTTGGACCTCCGCTCGTGTTAAAACAATGGAATGATGCAGTTGGTGTATGCTATCGAGTCTCTCCTGATCGAGATTTTGGGAGCTATTCCGCTTGGTGCTCACCTCCCACCCCACCGGATTAATCAAATCCAGCAGTTTGCTCCAGGCGATATCGGCATCCGTTCCCATGCTCCTGATTTGACTGATGGGATACTCGTCAGGCTCGATCAACACCCCCGCCTCGCGCCGGGTCTTCACCCATTGGACCAGTTTCCCGGATTGATCCAGCACGCCGGAAAAGAGGATAATGATGGATTTTCCCTTTTTGCTGTCCTTCTGAACGAACTCACACAAGCGAGGAATATCGGCTTTCCACGTGTCGCCCAGCGCCTTCACTAGCCGCTGCTGAACCGCCGCCATATTCTCTATCCGATTCAAGCACGAGGATTGGCACGCCCGATATTGACGGGCCAAATCTTTTTTTTGTTTTTCGCCGCTCTTCTCGGTATCGCCAAGCACCGGCATTTTCACATTCAATCGGCGTGCGACATCGGCAAGTTTGTCCAAGTTTTGTTCCATGCGCCTATTGGAATCAGCACGGATGAACTTGGAGACGGCCCCCAACAAACTGTACACACGAGTCACGCCCCCCCGCTTTTGCCAAGACCTCCCTTTGGGAGATTTTTTCCAGTTCCGCATGGCGTTCGTGCGAAGGGATGCCACATTGTCGAGTTTGGCGGTTTCGCTTTCCGGCAGATTATCTTTGCGACGCGCAATGGCCTTGTCCATAGATTCGATCAGGACAAACAAATGGTCCCAAGCCAGATCGGCCTCTATCGGAATCCTCTCAATTTTCGAGACCGGGTAGGTTTGCGGAAGGATGGGCGGGGAGTCGTTCTTCTTGGACTTGACCCAGTTTGCCACCTCATCGGCGTTCCGGGCTGCAAGAACCAACTGATCCAGAATTTTGTCGCACTCCTGACTGCAAGTATCGGAGCCGGTGAACTGACAGAACTGGGGCAACTCATTTTCCAGCATTTGGCTCAACCGGTTCAGTTTCGCCCCTTGTCTTTTGGCATGGGCCCCCACGCTTTCGATCAGTTGCAACTGCTTTTCACGATAGATCCGGCAATAGAGATCGGCGCCCGCCGCTCCATCCAGGCCAATTGCATCCATGACGGTGGGCGACCCCCCTACCATTTGCGCGATCCGATCCAGTTCCTTCAGGTCGTCCTGCGCTCTGCGCAGGTAATCCGCGCTTCCATCCGTCGCTTCCCATAGCTTGACCCACCCTTGCATTTCCTGTCGTTTAGCCCGATCTTTTTCGACTTGTGCCAGTCGATCCCACCAGGAACCAAGATCATCGCGCAACGCGCCCCACTGCCCCGAATTGCGTGACCGCATGAGTTGATCAGCCAATAAATCCTTGGCTTGCGCCAGAGTTGGCTCTTCCGGCACAGGTTCCGCGTCAGCGATGACCGGCGTTTCCGTTGAATCCAGCTCAGGCAATGCTAACGGATCAGCAGCCGCTTCATTTTCACCAAACGCTGGAGTTCCGTTGGCTTCGCCCTCCTCCACCAACGAGGCCATTGTAGAAACGGCAATCTCCGTAGAGACGCCAGCCGGATCCCCTGTATTATCAATTGAAGCGGGTGGCGGTTCCAACACTTCGATCTCGGTCGACGATCCGGTGACCTGCTCTTCCGGGGACATACTCTCCTCCAGGGCCACCTCCTGCGTCACCAAGGGGCCTGGCGCATCCTCAGGCACAACGGATCCAATATCGGAATCCACCGGTTCATCCAAAGGCAACGCGTTCGCCAACTGAGCAGTAGAATCCAGGTTCGTTATCCCACCGGCATCCGAATGGCCGCTACCTGGCATCAATTCCTCCGAGACCTGAACCCGGGCAGATGGGTCTTCACGGCCTCCCAAGAACAACTTAACGATTAATCCCCCAGCCAATCCGGCAACCAACAGGAGACATGCCAATACCTTGGGTTCAAACCCCGCACGGTGCGCTAAAGCCGACATATCCCAGGCAAATCTTGAGGGTACTTTTTTCGGGACCCTATCACCCGTATCTGACGTGTGTGGCGTATATCCCTCAGATGTGCCGCGGCCGCTCGGGCGATCGCCGGCAGCCCAAGACGGCGGCTGCGTGATGTCGACCTTTATCTCCGAACTCGCCGGAACGCTGCTTACGGTGGCGGTTGCGGCGGTTATCCCCTCGTCCGTCGCCGGCGCACTTCCCTCGTCTTCAGGAAGAACACAGAATTCAACGTTAGTCGCAACCACCGAAATATTATCATCCCCACCGGCCTTTTTGGCCTCGTTCACTAATAAACGGACCAAGGCATCAGGAGTGGCACCCTCGTTCTGACGCAACAACTTCAGCAGGAATTTGTCGGACAACATTCGGGTCAGCCCGTCCGAACAACAAAAGAACAAGTCCCCCATGCGTATATCGAAAGGGGTTTCATCCAAAATCAACTCAGTCCGCAATCCCACCGCCTTGGTCACAACCCCGCGAAACTCCGCCGGCAAGGACTTCTCGCTTTTGGCTCCAAGTTCCGTGACAAAGCTATGGTCCGCGGTCAACTGAGTGAGCCCCCGTTCCCGATAACGGTACATTCGGCTATCGCCGGCATGTACAGCAATTCCGCGGCCGGTTCTTTTCGCGTCAAACACCCCCACAACAACCGTGCTGCCCATTTGGGAATAACCGCGTTCCTCGATGCGTTGTTTGATCCAGACATTGACTTGCTGGATGGTCTCTCGAACCCGGGCAACTTTAGATTCCAAATTAAGTCCCGCCGCATCATCCGAAGCAAACGCCTGGGCCAAGGCATCGGTAAGGGCTTTACTGGCGACTTGTCCTTCCCTCGCCCCCCCCATACCGTCCGCCACGCAAAAAACACCGTTCCCAGGAAGACTCAAGATCGAGTCTTCGTTGTTCTTTCGTTTGCATCCGACATCTGTAATAGCCCCAGCCTTAAACGCAAGAGACATCATGGCACACCTCCATGGCTCGGTATCTGCGAGAGAAGTTAATTCCACTTCACATCACCACCGAAGCCGAAATATATATATTTGAACAACCTCTGATGTACATTAGGACACTTTTACAGTACCCAGTCAAGAAGCCGTGTTGTTTCCCGTTCCCCACGCATTGCCTCACAAAAGATGACACCAAAGGGAAAGACTGCGCTTCCCCCCAATCTTAGACCACGGAGCGACGGCAGCGATCGTCATCATTGTTAATCGCTCTCGATAGGAAAACTGTGGCAGGAGTCTTCTTGTCCAGTGCCGAGTGCTTTCTTTCGTTGTTGTAATATTCGAAGTACCGGGCCAGTCCACGGTACAAAGAATGTCCGTCGGCGTAGGCCTTGGGATAGACATCC